>JBCCIM010000003.1 GCA_039111535.1 Bacteroidota bacterium
CAGAAAAATAGTTGTTAGCAAAGATTGATTCATTTTCAGCAATTTAGCGCGCGGATGTCCACCAAATGCGTGGTGATGTGCGGTGGGTGCTTTTATCGAAGCGTTTTCCTTAATAAAATTCAGGCGGACTTGTGCGAAAGGAGATAAAAGCGCGCCTTTATTTGGTGGTGCCCTTTTCTTTGGTTCGTTTCTTTTGGGCAAGCAAAAGAAATGAACATACGCGGTTTTTAATGCAAGGCTGCCGCTTGGAATTTATTATTGCGTATGACCTTTAGCACGATCAAAAAGCCCCAAAGAGTACCCATCAATTAAACGTTTATTTTAAGAGATCTCTCAGCCCATTGGATAAATAATTTTTTCTGAACACCCCTGGTTCGGTGTTCGTTATTCACAAGCACTCGAAATTCGACAAACAAAAAAGGCCGGCGCCCACCTCGCGGTAGTGCCGGCCTTAAAAGATAACCAAGGCAATACAGACTTATGCGCCTACAGTCTCGCCGCCGAGGGCCAATTCTCCAAGCCGCGCTTCGAGTTGGTCTTCGAGGGACTCGAGTGCTTTTGAGAAGCCGTCGATGCCTTCCTGCAGCTTGTCTGATGCCATCCGGTTGGCGGCGTGCATTTCGTCGAATACTTCTTTGGTGACGTTGATCTGCTCGAGATCGAGCGATTTCGGCCCTTCTGGCTCAAGTTTGCGCTCAAGCTGTCCTTCTGTCTCTTTCAATTCAGCAAGAAACTTCGGAGAGATGGTCAGCAAATCGCAGCCGGCCAATTCGAGGATTTCGCCGAGGTTGCGGAAGCTTGCACCCATCACTTCAGTTTTATAGCCAAACTTTTTGAAGTACTGGTAGATTTCTGTTACAGAAAGCACACCCGGGTCTTCAGCAGCCGGGTAACCGTCGCGGCCCGTGTCTTTTTTGTACCAGTCGAGGATACGACCAACAAACGGGGAAATAAGCGTGATGCCGGCTTCGGCACAGGCAATGGCCTGATGCAAACCAAACAGCAGGGTCAGGTTGCAATGGATGCCTTCTTTTTCCAGCACTTCTGCAGCGCGAATTCCTTCCCAGGTAGAAGCAATTTTGATCAGGATGCGATCACGGGAAATGCCGGCTTCTTCGTAGAAACCGATGATTTCGCGGGCTTTGGCAATGGTGCCTTCCATGTCAAAAGAAAGACGGGCATCTACTTCGGTAGAAACGCGGCCATCAATTACTTCGAGGATGTGCTTGCCAAATTCAACAGCCAGACGATCCACGGCGCGGGCTACCACTTTTTTGGTATCACCACCCACTTCGTCATGCGACTGGCGTAGCGCTTCGTCGATCAATTCAGCATACTCTTCCATCTGGGCCGCCTTTGCGATCAGGGAAGGGTTGGTTGTTGCATCTTGCGGACGGAAGGTCTTGATCGAATTAATATCGCCGGTATCAGCCACGACAACGGTCATGCTGGCCAGCTGGTCATAAAGTGAGCTGCTCATGGATGTATGTTGCTTTCTTTTATTTTTATAGTGATTGATCAACGCATTAGTTGAACCGTCATGACTTGCTACCAAATCGCCGGCTTCAAGTTCGCCGAGAATGGTTTTTGCAAGCTGCTTGCCAAGTTCAACACCCCACTGGTCAAAGCTGTTGATATTCCAGATGATGCCCTGCACAAAGATTTTGTGTTCGTAGCAGGCAATCAGCCGGCCAAGGGCACGTGGTGTAATGCGGTCCAGTAAAATCGAGGTAGTCGGACGGTTGCCTTCAAAGGTGCGGTGAGACACCAGGTCTGTCCGGTCTCCTTTGCCCATCGCTTCCAATTCGGCCTTAACCGCTTCGGGCGACTTGCCGAGCATGAGCGCTTCCGTCTGCGCAAAGAAGTTTGCCATCAGGATATCGTGGTGCCGGCCAGTCGGGTTATTGCTATGGACCGGCGCAATGAAGTCGCACGGTATCAAGCGCGTCCCCTGGTGGATGAGCTGGTAAAAGGCATGTTGCCCGTTGGTGCCTGGCTCCCCCCAGATAATGGGCCCTGTTGTATAGTCGCGGATTGCCTCTCCTTCACGGTTGACCCACTTCCCGTTGCTTTCCATATCTCCCTGCTGGAAATAAGCGGCAAAGCGGTGCAGGTACTGATCGTAAGGCAAGATAGCGTGTGTATCCGCGTCGAAAAAGTTGTGGTACCAGATGCCGATCAGGGCCATCCATACCGGAATGTTGTCTTCAAACGCTGCTGTCCGGAAGTGCTCGTCAGCTTCGTGCGCGCCGGCTAGCAATTCTTCAAACGCATCCGGGCCAATTACAATTGCGATCGAGAGCCCAATGGCAGACCAGAGGGAGTACCGCCCCCCTACCCAATCCCAAAACTCAAACATGTTGTTGACATCGATGCCAAACCGTGCCACTTCGGTGGCATTGGTTGACAAAGCCACGAAGTGTGATGCAACAGCTGCATCATCTTTCAACGCATCCAGCAACCAGCTTCTTGCGGTTGTTGCGTTGGTAATGGTCTCCTGGGTCGTGAACTTTTTTGAAGCTACGAGAAACAGCGTAGTCTCCGGATCAAGGGTACGCAATGTTTCTGCAACGTGGGTACCGTCGATGTTAGATACATAGTGAACACTGAGTCCTTCCTGCCACCAGGGCTTCAAGGCTTCCGTTACCATGACAGGACCCAGGTCTGAACCGCCTATACCAATATTTACGATATTGGTAAACCGCTTGCCTGTATACCCGGTACGTGCTCCGGAGCGGATACCTTCTGCAAATGCACGCATTTTGCCGAGGACTGCGTTTACACCGGGCATTACGTCTTCGCCATCAACATGGATGGGCCGGTTACTGCGGTTGCGCAGGGCTACGTGCAACACGGGGCGGTCCTCGGTAAAGTTGATCCGCTCTCCGCTAAACATTTTGTCGATGAATGCCGGCAGTTTCGCGTGATTAGCCAGGTCAAACAACAACGCCATTGTTTTATCGGTAATACGGTGCTTCGAAAAATCGAATAACGTATTGCCAAATGATTTGCTAAACGCATCAAACCGATTTGCTTCAGCCTCAAACAGGTCTTTGATGGCAACATCCTCCAAGGAGGCACGGTGCTGCTGCAGCGCCTTCCAGGCACCAGAGTTTGTCAGTTCACTCATAAATTGAAAAGGTAGAGATTTGGGGTGACCAGGAGTTTTTTATAGCTGTCCCGGCGATCGATTCGTGTCTTGGCCCCAGCACGAAAACAGCGGCAGAGAGCCTGACCCCTGCTGTAGAGCCAGTGTTGTGCCGCTTTGAAGCTTAAGCAGGCTTTAAAATAAGGAATAGTAGAACGGGGTTTGTTACTTTTCTATTGAAAGATCGCGGGAACTGCCCAAAACTAAGTGACACCATCATCCTGCGCTGTTACAGCAACGCTTTCGCTGGCTCTGTGGCCAGCCACCATACGTAAACAGGCAAAGCCTCAACGTGGTTTTGCATGCTGACTTTAAGGTAATTTTTTCCGGGAAACCGTTCCTTTTACCAGGATAAGCCTCTACTTAATCAGCGTCTGCATCACACCCTTCGCGTCGTTGTGTATCCGCAAGGGCAATTATTTTCCAGCCGTCGAGGCTCCTGAAAAACTGAAACGTATCTTCGCCGCAATGGTCAAGGGTATCATTAAAATAGAAGTTATAACTGATCCAAACGGTAGCGAGGTTATCGTGGACACGAATACTGGGATCCCAGTAGGTTTCCAGCATGGCGGTGTCCTGCTGTCCAACGATGAAGGTCGTAAAATCTTCGATCGGTATTGAACGCATGAGCGGGTCGCCGTTTGCCATAGATGAAGTCAGCACGACGCGCATGTCACGATCCACCACAGAAAGCATGGCTGTGGAATCTTTCGCAGCAAGGCCATCAAAAAACACTTCAATGGCTGCCATAATCGCAGTAGAGTCGGACTCAGCGGCTTCCGGGGGTACGGTGTCCTGTTGCTGAGCCATTGCTGGCGCAACGTCAAGGAACCAGAGCGCCAACACGAAGAGGAGCTGTCGGCGAATACATACAAATAACGCTAATCCTTGTGGGTACTTCATTTTTTATAGATTGGCTAAACTTGCTACGTACTATTCTCGTAGATTAAAACACCTTTACACTTACTCATTCCCCCATGTTGCGATCCTGCCTGACTATTATTGTGCTTGTCGTATTGGCCGGCGTTGTATACAACCTCTATCGAACATCACAAGAACCGGAAGTACCCGTACTCGAAGGAGAATTTAGTCCGCAGTTCAAAAAAGCCGTACTAAATTCACTGGAAGACTATGTACAGGACACCCCAGAAATCGACCGCCTGGTGCTAGACGGCTCCATCCTCGATATACACTACCGCAACAGGGTTGGTAAAAATCAATACCGACTCGATGCCTCCATCATAGCAGAGAACTTCTCGAAAACCAAACTCCAGCTCCTCAACAATGGCAATGTGTTGGTCCGTTGCATTTACGACAGCTTGATTCAGGTCGAAGCAACAGCCGAAAATGGCAGGGTGACCAACATCAACGAGCTATAACCCTGGTGATCAATACGGCTCAACAGTTGATTATGCTACAGGACTTTACGAGGCGACTGTTAGCCGTGGTATTCTTTTTTCAGAATGATTTCTGTTTTCGAATCGAAGCCTACATCGCCTGTAGCTACTACCTCCCAGCCTACGCGTCCCATATCGTTTAGGATTTTTGGGAGATTGGGTCCCAGCGATGTTTTCAGGTCACTGGACCGGTACCAAACGACGCCCGACGATACCGTCGGATCAGACTTTCCTATCAGGATTTCGTATTCAAATTTTTTCATCGGGCTACTAGCTGTGTTCAACTAACTCCTCTTTATATTCAAGTTAAGTGCAGGCAACTCGCGTTTAGAGCGACGGGACCAACATCACGGCATTTTGCATCAGGCGCGCCGTTCCAACCCAGAACATGCGGTACTGCGTATTGTCGAGTAGCATAACCACTTTCCCACGCCCCTGTGGTGCGACAATTGCAAATGCCTTGCCGGCCAGTTCCTCCCGGTTTTTAACAGACATATAGCCCGAAGCAAGAACCGAGTCTGATTTGGTATGGTAATACCCGACCACCTGCGCTTTTGTTGTTGGTTCAAAGCCCTGGTTGCCAAACTTCAGGCTAAACAGGGTCCGCGGCATGCCGTAAGCCAGAGGATGTGTTGTATCGAGATAACTGCGCAACGCGGAGCCCGGGATGTTATCCAGGTCACGTAAGTCTTTCCTGGCTTCCAAACCTACATACGGATCTTCGAGCGAGCCAGCTTCAAAGGCAGGTTTATCATCTTCTTCTTTCTTCTTCTCTTTCTTATACAGTGATACGTCAGCCATGCCGGCGCCCGACTTACTCAAAAATATTGCGCTGTTCTCCGTGCCAACGAGCGTACCGCCGGCTTTCACCCACCCACGGAGCGCAGCAACGGTAGAGCTATCCATTTGGCTGGATAAGTTGCCTCGCGCCCCTGGCAAGATCAACACGTCGTACTTTTTAAGTTCAAGGGAAGCCAACTGCGATAACCGGATACGGTTGATGGGCAGATTTGTCCACTCTTCAAACAAAAACCAGAGCTGACCGGCCGTATAGCTGTTAAACGGCGTATCCATCACCAGGCCCACGGTAGGATTTTTCACCGGCAAGCTTTCACGAGAAGCCGGGTTGATACTGCCTTCGGTCCAGCCGGAGTCATAGCCATAAATAGACACGCCGGCTTCACGGGCAATGCGCTGCATGTCTGCAGCCATACTCGAAAGTTTCGTACGATTTCTGCCGACCAGTACAACCAGGCTGCCGCGCCCGAACTTCTGCTCACCAATTTCCATCGGTTTTTTGATACTCCGCACGGCATAGCCCGCCTTCCAGAGTCCGGCCAACGCAGTGGGTGCGTTACGCTGTGCCCAATCGATGATATACGCATAGCCGGCACCTGCATTTTCCACCATGCCGGTAGTTTGCGGTACAGTTGTGATAGGCGAAGCATTTACCTGCACACCGCGCACGCTTGTTACCCAACCGGCTTTCAGGTTATAAGCAATAGGAGCCGACCACGTGGCCATGTCGTACATGATAGAGTCCTCAATAGCCATCTGCTTTTGCAGCAAGGTATTGACAAAGAGGTGACGGGGCTGGTCTGTGTCAACAACAAAAGTGCCGGCCTCAAACGTTCGCCGGGTTGGTTGTTGTGACCAGTAATCATACACAGCCGGCGCGGTAAACTGTTCGTCTACACGAGATACTTCTACACCATGCTCCAATAAAATGTGCACCAAATCACGTGCATAACTGTTTTTATCGTCTTCAATGAAGTAGCGTTTCTCAGGCCGCTTGTTGGACTTCGACGGATTCATAGCATCCTGAAAATAGCGCATCAACGCTGCTTTGTTGTCGAGCGAAGTCTCCATGCCGGCGACCGACGTGAGGTAGTGATCGTATACCCGCTGGCGTAATGTAAGTATGTAATCATCGTTCACTTTAACAGCGCGGCCACCCCGGCTGTGTCCCCCCTGCTCCCGCAACATCCCAATGCCACCCATGAGGGAGGGGTAGGAAGAACCATATCCCGGGTAGTAAAAATCAAAAGCCTCGTTGGTGAAATACGAAATGCCTTCTTTGTCGAAAGCGGTTGCATCCCCTCTGCCAAATTTGGCCTCCCAATCGAAATGTGCCGGCGGCAGATTCAGGTTTCGCGGCGTTGTACCCGGATGGGTGAAGTAGTTGTTGTTAAAACCCTGCTCATGGTAGTCGATATGGACCTGCGGCAACCATTCCTGGTAGGCCTTTATTCTGCCTTGCGACTCTGGGTGAATGAGCCACACCCAATCACGGTTGAGGTCAAACCAGTAATGGTTGGTGCGGCCTCCGGGCCAGGGCTCATTGTGCTCCAGATCGTCTGCACTTGTGTTGAGGTGTTTGCTGTGCATAGACTTATACCAGTATACGTACCGGTCGCGCCCATCTGGATTGAGGCAAGGGTCGATGATGACAACCAGATCATCCAGCATTTGCTGCGTTTTTGCGTCTGTACCAGCTGCAAGCCGATAGGCAATCTGCATGGCCGTTTCCGTGGAGGAAGGCTCATTGCCATGCACGTTGTAGCTCATCCAGTGGATCAGCGGTTGGTTTTCCATCAGTTGAGATGCTTCGCCGTTGGCTAGCTGCTGGTTGGCTGCTTTTATCTCATCAATTTTTGCATGGTTCTCAGCAGATGTAATCACAGCATAGACCAGCTTCCGCCCTTCATAGCTGCGTCCGTATTCGTGGAGCGTCACGTTACCAGAAGCGGCAGCGAGGGCTTCAAAATAGTCGAGTGCGTGCGCGTGTAACGTGAAATAGTCTCCCAGTTTATACCCGAGAAAAGAGGCAGGAGAAGGAATTGCATCCTTGTAGGTAATCTCGGGACTGAAAGTAAAACGTGCCTCGCCGGCATCCTGTGCAATGCTGTTTTGGACAATGCCGTTTTGGGCAACGATCAAACTGCACAAACTGATTAAAATCACTCGAATGACTTTCATGGAAGGACTATAGGTATGTGGCGCAACTGAGAAAATGATAGACCAGCATGCACAAACTGCAGCAACGACGGACGAAGCAGTTCAATCTGCATGCGCGATCGCTCAAATTTACACAACCCGGTTCCAATTTCAACATTGGGCATTAGTTTTTCGGCAGTCAGCCAGCATACACCAATGGTCTACCTGCGAATAGGCCGAAATAGTGTACAATTGTATTACACAACTTGTATCTTTCAGCATATTACTTATTCATCCCAAGTCCTGATATCATGTACCGTTTGAATACATTTGCCCGCTCAGTTTTTGTTGCGGGTTTTGCGCTCTTCATGCTCGTCGCCGGCTTTGCCCAACAAGCCCAGGCCCAAGAGTTGAAAAAAAGGTTGGCTGTCCTCACTTTCGAAGATAAAACAAGCCAGGCCTATGCTTATGGCTTTATGGGAAAAGACGCCGGTGATGCTTTCTCCGAAATGCTTACCACGGCACTCGTAAAATCTGGCAACTACATCGTCATTGAACGCAATGAGTTGCAGCAACTGCTTCAAGAGCAAGGGCTTGGTGTATCCGGGATTGTAACGCAGGAATCTGCTGCTCAAATGGGCAAGGTGCTGGGTGCAGAGCTCGTTATTATCGGTGCTGTTTCGGAATTTGGAAACTCCAAAGGTACGACCGGCGGCAGCACAAGACGGATTGGCGTCGGCATCGACAATTCAAAAGCGACGGTTGCCGTAGACGTACGGATTGTTGACCCAAGCACCAGTGAAATCATTGCAGCGGAAAACATCCGGAAAAGCAAAAGCAAAAAAGGCTTGAGCGTACGGGTAAAAGACATCAAAGTAGGGAGCCGCAATGAGTTTGATGAATCGATTGTGGGCAAAGCTGCGCGTGAGGCAGTGGACGGCGTTGTAGATCTGCTTGTTGATAACGCAGACAAAGTACGCTGGCAGGCCAAAGTGGTTACGATGAACGGTGGGCAGGTATTTATCAATGCCGGCTCGAAAAACGGCGTCAAAAAAGGCATGCAGTTCAAGGTATTCCGTGCCGGTGAAGCGCTTATTGATCCTGACACGGGCCTGAACCTTGGCTCTGTTGAGTCTACCGTTGGCGTAATTGAAGTGAATGACAATGAACTTGGCGAAGGCAAAGCAGCCCGCTGTACAGTCATTGAAGGCAGCGGTTTTGAACGCGGCGACATTGTGCGTGTCGACGGCTAGCCACCTGCTTACCTTACGTTATTCAACCCTCACAGCCGGATCTTCCCCCAGCGCTGTGAGGGTTTTTTCGTAGGCTTGCAGGAGCATTCGTTCATTTTCAACAAATACAAAAGAGATCCACTGCAATACGGCAAGTTGTGCGTCTTCTTTGTCGGCGCCATAGTTATTAATGCTGAAAGAGGATGACATCATATTTTCAGTCAGCTTATTGTAGGCTTCCTGAAAGGTGTACACTTCAGCAAGTGCAGTAGCCTGTTTGTATTCCATGTGAATCATGGCCCCCGTTTCTGATGCGGTTCGCCAGGCTGTGCCACGCAAGATGATTGGTAAAAAGGTCAGTGAATCTGTTGACATCTGCGCCACGTCGCCCCCCTGCCGGCTGTAGTTCCGCACCCGTTCGTGGGAGGGCAACATTTGTTCGATCAGGTGCTTGTTGCGGTTTATTTCATCGACCATACCTGCTAACGCAGTAGCTGCCAGCGCCTTGTTTTTTCTTACCTCACGCCACTCACTAACGCCAAATGCCAGAAACACAGCAAGGAAAATGGAGAGCACCTCAAAAACAATCAGGCGGAAAGACGAAGATGAAGCAGTTGTAGTTTTCAAAACATGCAACCAAAAGAGACGGGTTTCGGCAATATCCTGCGACGGATGCGATCAGAATATACTGGTAAGCATGTTATTTAGCGAGTTGCAAATCAGCCTTCGCGGCTGAGTACCCTGGCCATATCATCAAGGACGCCGGCAGCCCGGGGATGGGCACTGCTCAAGAGCAATTCCAGGGTTGAGTGCAATCCACCATATACCGAGATTTTAGCCTCCGGATCTGCGCCGGCATCCAACAGGTATTGCAAGACGCTTGCTGCGTTGGCCGGCACCACCTGGCGCCACGTTTCTACCCCGTTGGCAGCCATATAGATGAGCAAGGTTGCGCCGTGTCCAAATTGAGAGCGCTGGGTGGCCAGCGCGGGTTTTGCCCGTATCAGCTCGTCCAGTTTCTTAAGGTTGCCACTAAGCGCTGCATCTACAGCGGCTTCAAATTGCGCATCGAGTTTTGTATTCCCGTTTGCTTCTGCGGCACGCCACGATTCGAATCCGTGTTCTCGCGCTACGGCAAGGCGCATATGGTGGATGGTAAGATCTTGCCGAAAAATGCCCGCAGCATCAAGACCAATACATTCGGGCAACCAGTTGCTGAGTTGCACACATACGGCTTCATCTTTCAGTTTAAAATGTGAAAGCAGCACCCTGGCCTGGTGTTCGAGCACACCGATCACACGCAAATTTCCGGGGTATACGGATAGCAAAGCAGCGTGAAGCGCTACGGTCTCCTTGATCACTTGATGGCAATAAACATCCGGCACCCCGGCTGCATCCTGCTCAATAGCTTTCAGTGCCGGCGTACCCCTACTTTTGCTAACAGCCATTACATACTCTCAGCTTTGCTGTGTTGCGGGGATTGTATGATGACGTCATTTTGCAAGCTTATTGTCCACATGCTCCAGGAAGAACTTGCAATTGCAAGCGAAGTTTTCTGCGCCGCCATCTTTGTACATACTGCCAGAAATAACATTTGTCTGAAACAGCCGCATAAAAGATAGCGACGTACTAAACAGCGTTCAAAACAAAAGCGTACAAAAAGGCCTCATAGGGTATTTCACCTACGAGGCCTCCCGGGTTAATTTCTGCTTGTTTAACGGCGATACCAGTCAAACTGCATAAAAAACTCGTGCAAGGCGTCTGCTACCTTTTTCGCTCCATTTGCAGATGGATGCTGATTGACGCCGCCATCCTGGAAGTCTGAAAGGTCCCAGAAAATGCCACTGGCATTTGGCGTAGTACCGTTCGCCCAGATGTAAGGGCCCCAACCAATCCACGGCGGAGCGTTCGAGATCTGTCCTTGCTGGAACTGCTCTATGACCGTATTTGTCGCGAAACCGCCTTCGTATGAGATAGGCTCGCCACGTGCAGCCTGCTTGTTATCACTCACGTAGCCTCCCCAAATGCGGCTGGAGTTGAAGACTGCCTGCACGGAAGGGAATTCAGCGTGAATCCGCTGCATCAAGCTACCGATGTTGTTCACCAGGTCATAATAGTCAGCATTCGGATCCGGCAACGTCAGCCCATGCTCGGTGAACTGGTCAGCGTTTTTGGCCCAAATAACTTTCACCTGATCGAGTGAATGCTTGTTGGTCACTTTGTCTTTACACTTGGACCATAAGTCGTTGTTGGTTTCGATCCAACGCTCAATGGCGCTGCCCCCTACCGCACAGTTGACCAGTTCGATCTGATCTGCCATGTCCGGATGGTTTTCATACAACTCGATAAAGCGGTTGTACTCCTGGAAACCATTGCTCATGGAAATTGCGACGATCACAATTTTGCCATTTGTGGCCGTTACTGTTGGCGTGCCATTGTCTACCAATCCGCCATGGAGGCCATAGTAAGAATCAGACGGACTCATCAGGTCAAGGGCAATCATTTCATTACTTGAACCACCTTCGCCCGTGGTAAAGCTGAACACAGCTGACCAATCGCTAGAACCGCCGGCATCGTTTGCGCGCACGCGCCAGAAATGCTCGGTGTTTGCAACAAGCCCCGTCACCACTTCAGACGTGCCGGCAACTTCTCCCTTTTCATGTACAATTACAGAGAAGTCGCTCACCGTGGTAACTTGCAACGTATAGTTCGAAGCACCCGCTACCGCGTCCCAGCTAAAGCCGGATGAAGAGGGCGAAATACCGGTTGCACCGTCAGATGGCGCCAGCAATGTTGGCGGCGTAAGCGAGGAAGTCTCGCCGGCCGTTGTAAAGCTGTAAGGAATGGACCATTCGCTAAGTCCACCCGGGCCACTTGCCTGGATACGCCAGAAATAAGTCTGGTTGCCTGCCAACTCGAATACAGCCGCTGCATTGGTACTGATGCCGCCAGACTCCTGTGCAATCAACGAGAAATCTGATACAGTGGACAACTGCATGTTGTAGGTAGACGCGCCGGCTGCATTCTGCCATGAAAGCAGAAGGTTCGACGTTACCTGATCAACTGCACCATCCATTGGCGCAGAAAGTACGGGTGTATCGGGAATTGACCCAACTTGCTCGGTTGAGAACGAGTAGGCATTTGACCAATCGCCTGTGCCCCCTTCCCCATTGGCTTGCACGCGCCAGAAATAGGTGGTGCCGCCGGCCAGATCAGGTGTTGTAGTCGTGGTTGCCGGTAATGCTGCAGCATCCAGAATCAGCCCTGTGAAGTCGCTACTGGTTGCAACCTGCACATTGTAGTTCAATGCATTCGAGGCTGTAGACCAGACAAGCTGCGCTGTTGGTAGCACAACGTTGTTTGTACCGTTGGCCGGACTTTCAGGGGCCGGTATGCCCGGTAGTGGCACACCGTTATCAACGGTTGTAAAACGATAGGCCAGCGACCATTCACTGGTGCCATCTGCACCGGTTGAGCGGACGCGCCAGAAATAGGTTGTCGCTGGATCGAGGCCGGTAATGGAAGCAGTTGTGCCGCTGAGGTTTTCCTGCTGGAAATCTACACTTGTAAATTCAGAGCTTTGAGAAACCTGCACGGCGTAATAGTCCGCAAGATCGTCACCCAGCCATGCAACAGATACGCCGGCTTCGAGGATGCCTACAGCGCCGTTGGCCGGCGAAAGCAAAAGGGGCGCAGAAGGCACGCCTGGCAACAGCTGCTCCATCTGTAGCGTTATTTCGGTGCCATTAGAGATATCCTGCGTTGTACGAGCGGACAGGTAGCCCTGACGCACCGCATCAAACGTGACTATCATATCCTGTGGTTGTGATGCGCTCGCACGCACCTCAGGGAATTCCGGTACAATTTCATAGCCGGCATCAAGGGTTGCATGCACACCACCGCCGGTGCTGCCAATAGCCTTGACAACTTTACCAGAAACCACACCGCCTGCTGACTGGATGCGGTACACATAGAGTCCGGGTACAAGCCCGCCCATATCTACATTGAACCGATGGTAGCCGGCTGTGACCTGTGCGTCGAAGGCAGAAAGAACTTCCCGTCCTGTAATATCATAAAGAGAAAGTGTCACCTGCTGGCTCAAGTCAGCAGAGAACGGAATTGAGACGGCCTGCTGAACTGGGTTAGGATAAGGCGCGGCAACCTGGAATCCGCGCGTTGGCAATTCGTCTTCAGTGCTGGTAGAAGTCGGCGGTTCAATTTGGATGTACACACACCCGTCAGATGAGGTCGTACCAGCGACGGGCTGCTGATCAGCAATCTGGGCGACAATGGTTGTGCCCTGCAACGGTATGTTGCCACTGGCGTCGCGGGTACAAACGCGTGCCTGAACGGTGTCTTGTGCTAAGAGGGGTTGGCTGGTAAAGCAGAGTGTGAGCAGCAGAAAGCTGCTAAACATATATCGCGTGTTCATAGAACGGAAGAAAGTGCAGAAAAACGAGGAGGGGGCGACAAATCGCCTCCCAGACCTGCGAACATGAGCGGTCTGGCGATCCATAATCTGAATGAGATGGGTTATTGATACTGGGGAATGGGAGGCATTTGGTCCGTTTACAAGAAGTATGCCATGCAGCATGAATTGCGTTGAAATAAGCAAGCGGATGCATGAACATAAAAAACAGCAGAGCGGGCCAGATTCAAGTCTCATTTTTGGAACGAGGCCGGCCGCAGGTATGCAACTCCTTAAAATTGCAGTTTCACAACCGGGCCACCTGAATTGGTTGTCCTTATACTATACACCTGCCCCTCCATCAACCCCTATCCTGACTGATTTTCACCTGAAAAGGCTGCAAAAATGCCTTAAAACAGCCGGCGCATACCAGCTGTTTTGTAGTCAAATTCCTCTACAGTGCTTTGTGCTTTATAAACGCGAGCAACGCGCCACACCCCATAGATATACCCAACAATAAGCCTTTGATTATTTCAACAGACCTCAATCCCCCACTTCCGCTACAGCGGGCCAGACACCTCCTGGAGCGTCACTTCTACAATCAAACATATCGAGATCCATGAACCGAACAGTTGATTTCTATTTCACCCAGCGCCTGATCGACCTGATGATCAAGGTAGCAGGTGTTGTACTCACCTCTGTAGCAACGTACCAGGTCGCAAATAGCACGTTTGCGCACATTGAAGGCCCCTGGCAGGTTGCAGTAACCCTGGGTGCGCTTCTTTTGGTGGAAGGCGCTTTTGTGCTGACCTGGTTCGCGCTGGATACACAGCGTAACGCCCCGATGGCGATGAAAGTATCCTGGTCGATTACCCTTGTTACCATTTATGTTGCCCTCCTTGTGATTGGCATCATCAACGGCGAAGGCAGCGCCGGCTGGGCTTTTCGCCTTGTGCTCGGCATCATGATTGGCAAAAGCGTCTACGAAGCTGGCGTATATGAAGTACTCAAAAACAGCCGTAAATCAGATAAGGACATTATGAACGCCTACAGCGTTCGCAAACTTAAACTCAAAGTAGAACGACAAAAAGCGATTCATGCAATGATTGACGCCAACACGGAAGCAGCATACCGCCGCGAGTTAAATGACCAGGTAGACCGCGCCCGACTAGAAGCTGAACATGAAGCAGCGCTATTGAATGTAGAAATTCACCGTACAAACCTGTTGCAGCGCATCCGCGCAAAAGACAGCCTTGCCCGAGGCCAGCTCCTGGCTAGTCTTGCCCGTAACGAAGAAGGCCAATCACAGGCCCAGGCGCTCAGAGAAATGACACGCATGCAAATAGAAATGCGAAACTAGACTGAATCTGGAAAGAACGTGCAATACAGCGTCTACGTACAACCTCAGATGTAAAGGCCCTGTTTTGCACGTCATTCCCCCACACTCCAAACGCCTCACTCATGCGCATTAAAGCTTGCGTTTAATGCCGAGTGCTGAATGTCGATTGACGATTGATGTGCCACAGCAGTATTCAACAGAAACACGGAAACACAAAGAACCGCAGATCACCTCCTCACTCCAAAAACTCCTCACTCCAAAAACTCCTCACTCCAAACTCCTCACTCCAAACTCCATAAAATAAACAAACGCGCACTGCTCAAAACTTTACTGACTCCTTTGCCCCCCGATAAAAGATGTCAGTATTGTCTTACGCTGTGCGCGTCTGTCATTTTCGGTTTCAAGATACTGCAGGCATCAGCCGGTACATAGCGCTTCTCGCCAATAAAAATTCCTGCAGGTGCGCCGATTCGAGTGCGCCGGCCCAAATCCCACCTTACAGGCAGTTTTGAGTCTAATTTCCACCAGAAAAAAATCGGATGTGCCTGTCTACTTTTACAACAACTCAAAAAAATATGTATGCATGTCTTGACCGCACATATATCACACATTATATTATGTCTATCATATGAGCAGATAGAATCGTTCCAACTCTTTCACAGGTCTCGCGCATACTGCCTGCTCTACGTTCGTTAATACCTTTGCACCGCTGCGTCAGAAAATCAGCATACCTGTTCTGGTTGGTCACACAGACGACTTCTACCCGAACCGTGGTTTTCTTAAATATCGTTTTCCGCTAATGCTGTGCGCGGTCCCCAATTGATCACCCTTTGACAGGAGCAACCCATGAAGGAAACCGTCTTGCATCGTCGTATAGTTCTGCCGGCTGACCAGTTGAAACAGGAAATGGCGGCACAACACCATGCAAAGACGGACACCCATGCCTATTTCATTGTACTGGGTATGCGCGCCGGCGATTTGGGCTACCGCCAGGTGATCCATGAAGTCTCCAAGCTCGGTGAAGTGGCCCATTTTAATGACGGGTTGCTCTACCTGACCACCACCCTATCCATCGACGAGGTGTTCAAGCGCGTCAACAAGAGCATTGTTGACCCCGGTATTCCCAGCGACGTTGGCCTCCTGATACTCGACCCGAGCCAGGAGCAAGCCAAATGGTACCTGAATCGCGACATATCGCAAGTCCTCGTTGAAAACTGGCACAACAAATCCAACCTGTTTGTCTGCCATGACAATGGCGCAAACAAAGACCTCGTCTATAACATCAATGCACTGGGTGAAGCGATTCCGCTTAGCGAACATATCTGGTACGTGAGCACTTCGTACCAACCGCGTGAGGCCTACCAGATTTTAACGGCGGATAATCACGCAGACGAACGCGTCACCGTTTTTGATGCTTCGGGACGTGCATGCTCATGGCAGTCAGACAGTAATCGCATTACCATTCAGCTCGAACACGAAACGCCTGACCTCCCACAGCGCGCCACCATTCACCAGCCCAAAAGCTGGCAAGCCTCTATGCTCGCTTCATTTCTATAATAAATTGCAGTGAGTTGTGTAGCCGATGGTAGAATTTGCCCTTCTGATTCCAGATATTGTTAATCTGCGCCTGCACCCACCCATCTGACCTTGTTCGGAATTGGCAGGAGGCAGCTAAAATCTCGGACCCACCCCATCTGGAAGTTCACAGTAATATCTGTATAGAGGTAAATTTAATGCGCTGGAAATCAGGCCGACGCAGCAGCAACGTAGAAGACCGACGCGGTGGCCGTGCCCCTATGGGCCGCGGCGTCAAAATTGGTGGCGGTGCAGCCATCATTGCGTTGCTACTCACCTTACTACTCGGACAGGATCCTACTGGCATTCTGCAACAAATGAGCGAGCCGCAAACGCAGTCTGTGCCTAACCAGGCCAATGCTGCGCAAGACGAAGCAGCAGACTTCGTTTCAGTTGTCCTGGCTGATACCGAAGACACCTGGAAAGGATTGTTTGCAGCAGCCGGCTCTCGCTATATCAATCCAAAACTTGTTCTTTTTTCTGATGCCGTGAATTCCGCCTGTGGCTATAACACAGCGGCTACCGGTCCTTTTTACTGCCCCGGTGATCAGAAAATTTACCTCGACCTGAGCTTTCTCCGAGAGCTCCAACGGTTTGGCGCCCATGGAGATTTTGCCGTTGCTTATGTAATTGCACACGAAGTAGGGCATCACATCCAGCGCATTGTAGGTACCGAGCAACAGGTTCGACAAACACAACGCCGTGTCAGCAAGCAGCAGTCAAACCAACTCTCGGTAGCCATGGAATTGCAGGCGGATTGCTATGCCGGCGTGTGGGCCCATCATGCGCACAAACAACGCCAGATCCTTGAGCAGGGAGACGTCGAAGAAGGCCTGAACGCTGCAGCATCTGTCGGTGACGACCGGATGCAACGCATGGCTGGGCAACGTATTCAGCCGGAAGCTTTCACCCACGGCTCCTCCGAACAACGGGCACGCTGGTTCAGACGTGGGCTCGAAACGGGAGATACTAACCAATGTGACACGTTTTCCTAGCGAGGCTAACGGATTCAGGAATTAAAAAAGCCGACTCCCCTTAAGGGGGTCGGCTTTTTTATAAATCAACAGCTATCCTGCTGGGAATGCGCAAGCGCAACTTGCTTCATCGGCAGGATAAATCACTACCCCTCAGCGTTGAAGTAGCTGGGGGCGTCAACTTTCTTATACTTCGAAGGGACCGTAAATCTGCTCGGATCATCCCCAACAGTTTTGATCATCAGGTAAACAGTTTCCGTTTCAGTGAGAATCGACTGTTTTGTGATTTCTTCTGACTGATCAGGCTGCTCCTCTTCGCCGCCCAGGTTTAGGCCCTGGTTTTTGAGTGCATTTTTAGCCAGCCGGCCAAGTCCACCCCGCCGTTTCTTTTTCTTGGCTTCCTTCTGGTTAAAAATAGCATCCAGATCAAGCTCCTGATCTTCCGGCCCAAGCACAATGTAGGTCACTGTTTTGAGTGGTGCTCCTTCGAGCTTTTCCATCTCTTCAGCCAATTGCTCCATGGCCGGCCCCATGCGTCCGTCGCTCATAAACGCCTGCTGCATGCCTGCCATCCGGCCCATATTTGCGCCGCTAAACGCCTGACCAACAGACGCTGTGTAGTTTTTGCCAAATGCCTCAACAACGTCATATCCAGGAACGTCTTTGCTAATCCACATTTCCGAAACGGTGTAAAATTTCCCGGCAGCTGTCTCCGTATTCCCGGCGTCATTTGTTGTTTCTGCGGTATATGTCAACTCCATGATCATAAGCTTTTTGCTTGTGCTGAAGCCGGCAACATCACCACCATTACCCTGATCCTCGACCTTAACGCTGAACTCCATGGCTGCTGGATCATAACCAGCCTCCCCCATCTCCTGCTCAGCGTCTGCGGAAGCTGTAGAAAACATGTTTGCCATTTCGTCAAAACCCATTTCGAAATAGGTTTTTTTCTTATGGTCCATCGTTTTAAAATTGCCATCCACCGCGCTTAATATCGTAGAAGTGCGTTTGCCTTCTTTAGTAAGCATATACTTGTCATTGACGTATACCTCGCTTACTTGTGGCTTATTGCCAATCATGTTGCCCATTGCGCCGAGCATATGCATTTTCATGCGCGTTTCAGTTTTATAGTGCACCGTCTGCGAAAAGGCGGTGCCGGCAAAAGACAACATGCAAAAAACCAGCAAGCACGTTGTTTTTGTATTGATCCAGTTGTTCATAACCTAGGAGTGAGTAATTGGAATGTTGCTTTTAACTGTTCGTGACGGCACGGCGGGTCATGTGAATCAGGTAGTGATTCCATAAAATGCAGGCCGCCACCGAGCGCCATGGTTGCCACGCGCTGGCAATCGTTGCCAGGTCATCAGCTGTTGCAGTGACAGGTAGCTGTTTGACTTGTCGGATGGATTTGACCAATGCCAGATCGCCACCTGGCCAGACATCAAGCCGCCCCAGTGCCATCAAAAGGTATATGTCTGCTGTCCAGCGACCTATCCCCTTTAATTGCGTAAGATTTGCACGAATTGCGTCATCATGTTGCAAAGAAAGCGTTTCAAGAGACAATGTACCACGAAGCAATGACTCTGACAACCCACGGACATAACGCGTTTTTTGCCGGCTAAAGCCTATCTCTTTTAAGGCATCATCACTGAGGTCGAGAAAAGCTGTCGGGGAAAAATCAGATAACGCTGCCTGCAACCGATCGAAGGCAGCCTGTGCTGACGCCAGCGACACTTGCTGTTCCAGTATAATGTGTACCAACGTAGCAAACCCGGGCTTGCGGCGCCACATCGGAGGTGTACCATCGCGGGCCACCAGCCTGGCCAGGTCTGCATCTCGTTTTACCAGCGTCTCTACACCAGTCTGAAAATCAGCATCATTTCGAGCAGTAGGGTCACTCAGCATCACCAGACAACCGTCCTAGTTTCAATTCAGAAAGGTCTGCCTGTACCACGGACACCAGCATCTTCGCGTTGTTACGCTCGCTGCGCCCCACCTGAAGCACCAGCTTTTCGTCGCGCGCACCATGTACTTTTTCGAAAGCTGTAAGGCTGTTGGCAAATGCCGTAATTTTGCAAGAAAACAGGTTCGATTTGACTGTCAATTCGCGCAACAGCTGCAGCTCAAATACGTGCCGAATGATTTCGGATGTTTTCGCCGAATGCGAGTCTGCCCCTACCACAACTTGTACTCCCGGATTGCTGTTCAATTTGTACTCCAGCCCCAGTTTCTGATTGCTGTAGGTAAGCAACCCACGTATTTGATAGACGCCATTTGTAAAATCCTGCATATTGGGCGACATGACAAACGATACAGAATCTGCAAATCCTAACATAAAAAACTGCCTCTATTACAAACGCGCGTGCTATATTCAACAATCACCAGACCAACCAGTTGCCTCTATCATAAAAGAACGCAGATTAACGCAGTGACGTCAGAAGATAAACAAACATTTCCAGATGGACCGACTGGTATGGACATTCATCCTTATTTGAAACGCTGGACAGACCTGGAATCGTTGTACTGCAAACACATTGACGAGGACCAATGGCAGTTTACCTTTGCGAACGGAGCACAGATCACATGCGATGTTGTTTCATTCCATGGCACAGGCACCATTGAAGACCTTATCAAAGAACGCGTAACCCGGCGTAAAGGCTGGGCTATTACCCTGACGTTTGACCGAGACGAAGAAACGTTCTCTGCCCACCTCGACACGCCACAACAATACGGTATTACCGGACAGACCTCGCTCAATCCCAGCATAGCACTGCTTAGTGCCTACCTACGGGCGTTGCAATTCCCTCCCGGCACTTCGCAGAAATAGCCGACTTAAGTTTGAGGGCGTGTGGGCGTTACCCTAAGCTCCACTCTCCAGATCTCCCCACAACCTTCTGGTTTGTATGCCCATTGTATCGTTGCTAAAAGAATGGTCAGACATTGAACCTGACCGATGCAGCCATGTAGGCGATATGTTTGCCATTCGCGGCTGGACGCTAACCCAGGAAACTGACATTGCCGACCGACTGGTCAATGCAGAAATACAGTGTGCCGTTCAGGAATCGATTGAGGCACATGGCTGGCATTGGGTTGTTGGCCGTATTGCCATTGAAAAAGGAGTATACTACAAAGGACGAATTTCCATTCAACCACTCGCTGAGCAAACAGAGCAGCAAGCGCCAGTCGAGCAACCAAATCCTGAAAAACCGTTAGCGCAAGCCGCATCACCCAGGCTTAACACCTATCTTTCTACCCATTCACCAACCCATGTGCTGCTGCAAGCTTATGTTGATGCACTCAAGGTAATGCAAACTGCAAAGCCTGGTGATGAAGAGGCCATTCACGGCGAAATAATAAAAAAGCCCTCCGCTACAGAACCAGAACCGGCAGAAGACGGAGCTATCCCGATATCTGTATCAGCAACCCCAGAAACTGAGGCCGTCAATGCTGAGGATGGCACTACCAGTGAGGCAGTGCAGCAAATAGATCAAAGCACAGCTGAGGTTGACGAAGAGGAAGAAGAGATTGCAGAAGGAGAATTGGTGACAGCTTCATCCTGAAGCAGTCTCGCCGGCGCAATAAAGCAGTTCTAAAATCACCGCATAAGTTACATTATCCTATTGTTACCCAAACATTTTTTTACTACAATGAATGCATCACTTGCGTGTGATTCACTTCGGTTGGCTGCTCCCCTTCAAGCAAAACGGATACTCAATGGAAAGTCAAAAAACTGGGGTCTGGAGCATTTGGGTAAAAGATCAAGGCGGTGACTTACATGTAGTTGGACTTGTGTGCGAAGAAAAAGTGGTGATGGACTACATGGAATTTCTGGAATGCGCCCCCGAATGTGACCGGGTATATTGGAGCGCGGATGTTGAGCAAGTCGAAAATAGTGTACAGGGTGAACGGGAAGAACTCCGCCTCTATGTCGTCACCAAATTTACTGGTCCCATCTACATGAACTGACGCCGGGTAGTGTCTTTTATCCTCTAAAATTCCCGTACCCGAAGTTCTGCTTCATACTTGGCGCCCAGGTTTGTATTGGAAAACAACAACGCGTTGCTGTTAAATACAAAATCCCTGTTGCTAAACACATCTGTAAGATATGGCGGTCTGTAGTGTGGATACCGTAAAGCACGCGATGGCTCCCGACGCATAAAAATCATCGTATTCACGCCTACAACTTCGTCTGTATCTACACCAGAGAATACGATATTTTCAAGCGCCTGACCGGTGGTTAGCGGCTTCGCTATAGGCCCCACAGATTCTTGCATGGCCTGGTGGAGTTCATCGATAAATGCCGTTGTCTCGAGATCTGGCTCTTTTCGCCCTTCTACAGCACGCGCTACCGCATTATTCAATGCTTCTCTGACTTCCTCAATCCTGTTTCTAATAATCGCCCACGGCGTACGATCAGACTCAAGGGCAATAACCACTACGCCTACAACTTCGGAATTGGAAACATCATCAAAACGCAGAGATCCCATGCCTACCGGGATGTTGCGTTGTTGTCCGGCTTTCAAGTGGCCGGCCCACTCATCATCTTCAAATGTATTGACCGTAATCTCTGTGGTGCCAGAGGTGCCAAACGTACTCTGAAACCCAAACATGATGATATACGGCTCATCCCCGTCACTGATAGGCACGCCCAGCAAAGAACGGTCTTCCTGTGCATCCAGAACTTTCAATCGCGTTAAAGCAATCTCCCAGCTTTTGCTTGCACCGCCTACTAGCCGCGGGGTGAAATTGCCAGAAGTCAAGCCACCACTACAACCTTGAAACAGACACACCACAACTGCTAACATCAGGATGGATGCGTTTTTTCTAACTGGGATCATCTTCTTTTCAGCCATAAGTTTGGGAGGCTCCGCACGGCAAAAAGGGATATACGGAACGCATTCCTGCAGGGTACAGGCCGTAAACTTAATAAATATAACATTTAATGCACAATCGTGCCCACCCAATTTCACGCATTATTAGGTGTTTTGAAACATACTCAATGCCTTAAATAACGTGATTTTGCTAAAGGGGAGAACACAGGCAGGCTAATCGTCCTGTAGCTGAGGCAGGTAGTAAGATGATGAAGTGCTTTGAAAATGCGTTTTCGATCAACTTGCAAGCAGATCTTTTCGACCTGAATTTAGTCATAGAGACAACACCAGGGGTAAAAGATATACAGCTTACCCATCACGGGTGTGTTATTAATAACAGGTTGGCTTTACGCGTCGCAGCATGATCTTGCGCTACACAACATGTTTGTTGTTCATTTTCCTTTGCCTGGGCACCTTTTCGGTATCTGCACAGGATACTGGATATCAAGGCTGCCAGGAAATTGATCAGCTTGTTGAAGACGAGTGCATCGCACTGGAACGCTTGTTTGAAAATGCAGGTGGACTGGACTGGTTCAACCGCACCGGTTGGCTCAGAGCAAATCAACCGTGCTCCTGGTTTGGCGTAACTTGCAATTCCAAAGAGTGGCCCCTCAACGTTATCAAAATCGAGTTGGTCGACAACAACGTAAGCGGCGGCTTGCCTGGCGAGTTGGGTAACTTGCATGAACTGCAGGAGCTAATCATTGAAAACACCTCGCAGCGCGGTGGATTCGAAAAACTCGGCAACATCCTCCCCTCTACGCTTGCTACGGCAAAAAACCTGCGGGTTATTCGCCTCGGGCAAAATGCTATTCGTGGTGGTATTCCCAATACATACGGCCGTCTCCAGAATCTCGAAGTATTTGATCTACACGACAACCTGCTCGACGGCTTCCTGCCTGATTCTTTGGGCCGCATTGCATCCCTGACAACCATTAACCTGAGCACCAATGATCTGAAAGGCAACATTCCGCCGGCCTGGTCAGCATTGCCCAATCTTGAGTCGATCGACCTGTCTAATAACCGGCTAAACGGCACCATTCCGGAAATGCTTGGTGATCTCCAAACACTTCGCAGCCTCCGTCTGAACAACAATGCCTTTACCGGCAACATCCCGCGAGCTATCGCCGATTTGCCCGAACTAAATTGGCTTTTTGTATCAGACAATCAACTGGAAGGCCCCCTGCTGCCGGCTATTGGTCAACTTAAAAACCAATTATCTGCCTGCTCGCTGGAAAATAATAGTCCAAACTTTTGCGTCCCTGACCGTGAGGCCTATACCACAGATGCTTCAGGTCTTTTTTGTGGGGTGCCGGTATCCTCATCCTGTACCATTTGTGATACAAATACGTCTATCGATGGGGCAACGTGCGAAGGCCTGGAGTCATTTTATTTTGACACGCGCGGCTATGCATGGGAAAACAACGCCGGGTGGCTTGTCCACGATTCGCCCTGTGATTGGTTTGGTATTGGATGTGAGAATGACAACATAACAGAACTTACCCTCCCGAATAACAACCTCGATGGTAATATCCCTGTAGAACTCGGGCAGTTATCCAGCCTTGTTGCGCTTGATCTTTCACAAAATGAGCTGCACGGTACGTTACCTTTTTCTGTGGCGGCGCTGGCACCCAATATGCAAACTTGCTCACTTTCTGATAATACGGTCGATTTGTGTGTGCCAGAAAACGAACAATACCGCGCGATAGGCCTCGACCCGATTTGTCAGATTCCATTGACAACCAGTTGCACCCCGCTGCCGGCAAAAATAAGCGACGTTCAGGCCAAAATCGAAGGTAACCTTGTTATCGTTTCCTGGGTAGCCACGTCGGTTAACCCTGCATCAGATTTTTATGTTGAGAAAAAGGCAGGCAATGACTTTGTCCAAATAGGTGGCACCAACGGAGCAGCCATTCTGCAAAGCCCTTCCCCTTATGAGTTGCCGCTGGACGCAGGGCCGGCTGGTGTTCATGTTTACCGTGTTCGCGAAGACCTGCCAGACGGCACTGCGAATTATAGCGAAACCATCGAAATATGGACGGGCGTAACCGCTGGATTCCTGGTGGGCGCGCCCTACCCTAATCCAGCTAAAAGCACAGCCTACCTTGATTTGCTCGTGGAAGCTGGCGATGAGGTTCACGTTGAATTGTACAATGCCCTGGGCCAACGCATCAAAACCATTTTTTCAGGTACCCTCGCCCCCAACACCCCACATCTCCTCGAAGTAGAAAAAGCCCAGTTAGCCGGCGGCCTATATTTCATCCAAGTCAGAGGCAGCGCGTTCTCAAAAGTACAAACGCTCGTATTCAGGCCTTAACCTGCCTCCTTGGGTTGTGGACGCACGGGTTGAAAGAAGGTGTCTGCAAAATCCATAAACACGCGCCAATCGTCATCACCTACTCCGTGCCCGCCGGGGCGGATATGATAGCCTAATTCAGCGCCAACGAGGTTATTATTGCCGGGCATTTCTTCCTCAATGAGCCCGGCTTTACCATACAGGCTATAAACAGGTCCAGCAGCTTTCAAGGCAAGAAATTCTCCTTCAGGATCCGCCCATGCGTCTTCTTCCGCACTCGCTACTAGAACAGGTCTTGGTGCCATAAGCGCAATGAGTAGATGTTGATCGAATGGGAGCTGGTCTTCATTTTCGTTGAATGCCCGGAATGCTACATTAAACCAGTGAGGGAAGCGGTCGTTGATGGCCTTGACGGTCTCACCTACGCGCCGGCGGCTAAGGGCTGCCCCACCACAACCCGACTGATTTGAGACGACAAGCGCGATGCGCGGGTCTATTGCGCCGGCCCACAAAGCGGCCTTGCCATTCCGGGAATGGCCCATAACCGCAATGCGATTGGGATCGATGTCCGGGTCCGTTTGCAAATAATCTACCGCACGGTGGATTCCGTACGCCCAGGCGCTAAGGGCACCCCAGCTGTTCTCGTCTCTTGTTTCTCCACTGGCTAAAGGGAATGCCGCATGGGCGCCGTCTGAAAAATCATCGTGGTCCGGATCGAGGTCGCCATGGTAAAATGTGGCAAGCGCATACCCACGGGCCACTGCCTGCCGGAAGCTCCACCGTGATGCGCTCGTGCCACGGGAGGCCTCAGTTGCACGATGATCCACAACCCCCTCTCCTCGAGCCGGCTGCCACTGATCCAGTATAGCTACATCTGTGTCGGCAACTACAGCATGATTGCCATGAAAGTTCGGACCGAGAAAAACCGGTACTTTGCCCGTCACCAGCTTGGGCACAACCAGTAACAGCCGCATGGAGAGGGCGTCACTGCCAACATTAATGGTTACTTGCTTTTTGATGGCCGTATCGTCCATGTAATGTTCATCAACAGCATCTACCACAAACGTTACCTGCTCCGCAGCCGGTACAGCACCATACATGTAATGCGCAAACAACGCCTGCACCTCAGGCCGGCGATCCGCTTCCCAGTCAGCCACCGACGCAACCTGCTCGCCGGCACTTGTGATCAACGGATGTGGCAGTTCGCTTTGCACAGGCAAGGCCGTAGCATCAGGTAATACATTGTTGTCCTGTTTTTCCATTTTGCAACTTGCCGTGATGAGTAAGACAAGCAAAAGTATGTTATTTGTATGCTTTATGAACATGACACTGCCGGGTGGTAAAGGGCGCGTAGGATAACAAGAAGATTAAATTCTCCTCAAATAAGCAAAATGTCTGGTCTATCACAAGATCTTGGCGCAGGGCCATCCATCAAATTGTGACATTCTGTGCTTTATATAGAGATTAGTGGTCCACTCTTTGAAGCATCACAGATCATACAAAATCACCAACGGTTCAGCCCACATCAGGAGTCACATATTCTAATCTTAGCACGTCCATCTTCATGTTGAATTTCAAAAAACAACGATTCTGCACCCTGTTTTGCCTGCTGTTTGCAAGTATGTTTACAGGCACGGCGTATAGTCAAACCATCAGTGTAGCGCTGCCCGATACATTTGTCACCGAAACTGATGCGGTTATGGTACCGGTCACAGTGAGTGACGTATCAACGCTTGGTATCATTTCCTTTGACATGACCATTGCCTTCGACCCTGAGATCATCCAGATAAACAATATCGCAAAACTTGATGGCATAGCCGCAGGGTTTTTCTATTCAAATAACCTTGGCCTGGATGGTAAAGTGGCCATTGCAGCTGCCGGCGTAGATACCCTGACGGGTGCTGGTCCGCTGTTTTATTTAGAAGCCGGTTTTCTGAAAGATGGATCCAGTGAAATGAGTTTCGATAAAGTAAACTTTGAAGTTGATTCTTTAGAAGTTGAAGCACAAAATGGCCGCCTGCGCAATATCAGCCCGGCAAGTGTAGAAGACCCTGTTGCAGTATCAGGCGCTACGCTATTATCTCACATGTATCCAAATCCATTTTTTGCTTCGACTACGTTAACTATGGATCTTCCGGAGACAGCTCTGGTATCTGTTGAAGTATACAATCTAGCAGGTCAACGACAAGATTATTATCCGCCTCGCCCCCTGGCGGCTGGCGCCAACCAACTTTTCAACATAGACGCTTCATCGATGCCTGCCGGCTCCTACTTCTACCGGATAACCGCCCAGAGCCAGGGCACTACACGTTACGGTGGTGGCATGATGACCATAATCCATTAAATATGTTTTTAGAAAAATCCGGAGAATCATCAGAATCCCCAGTTGAATTGGAAATCAGCGAAAAAGACGAAACGTATGGCCGGCCGCTCGCGCAGATTCTTAGTGATCTGAGGCGTCCTATTCCCGGTCACATCGTCCACACCCGGCAACAAGCCGGCCGGCGCGTCAAATATCTCACAATGCAGGATACCATTGCCATTCTGGATCAGTATGCACCTGGCTGGGAAGGTACAATTACCAACATTTACAGCTCCCGCGATCGCATCTATATTGCTTACCGTATCACCATCCACGCAAAAGAAGGCAAGTTTGCCAGAGAAGCGACTGGCAGCAGCACACTGGAGCCCAATGCCCAGGGCGATCCAAGTACGATGGCGGAATCAGCTGCTATTCGCAATGCTGCGGCCAAATTTGGACTAGCACTTTACCTTTAAAGAGTGAGGAGATAGGAGTATTGAGTGAGGAGTTTCTGGTTAACCTCGCAAGGCCGGCGATCTTAGCGTTGAGCATAACTTCAGATTGTTGCGTCACAAGACTCAGCTATATACCAAACGCCAAACTCTCCTCACTCCAAACTCTTCCCTCACTCTACCATTAATCCACCGGCTGCCTTATCTTTAAGCGCCCCTCAGCTCCGCGCCAGCTCCACACTGGTGATTCCTGGTACCCCAAGGCCTCATTTTTTAATTGTAAAGAGGTCACTATGAAGTGCTGCGCCGAATGCGGAAGCAATGAAGTGGTTTTTGTTCTTATTAAAAAAGACCGGCGCTATCTGAACGTGCAATGGATGTGCATTGAGCATATGTTGCAGCTGATTCAACGCATGAACAAGATATTTCCCGCCACGGACTATGAGGCCAAAATCCGTAAAGCATAAAATATAAAACGGGAGCTGCAACATGCATTGCAGCTCCCGTTTTATATTTTGCTCGAAAGGAAACCAGGCTACGCTTCAACAGGCACCTTTAACTGGCCCTCACTTGCGGCAACGATTGTTGCAACGGTCACGTCCCCTGTTACGTTTGTTACCGTTCGGCACATATCCAGGATACGGTCTACACCCAAAATCAACGCAATACCAGCATTGGGCACACCAACCGCCTCCAGTATGATGACCAGCATAATGATGCCGGCGCCCGGTACAGCTGCCGTTCCTATTGAAGCCAGCAGTGCCGTAAATACAATGGTAAGTTGGGCGGTAAGCGAAAGGTCCATGCCTACGGTCTGCGCAATAAACACCGCAGCAATGGCCTGGTAGAGTCCTGTACCGTCCATGTTGATGGTTGCCCCAAGCGGTAGCACAAAAGACGATACTTCTTCAGAAACCCCGATGTTTTTTTCGGCTGTCTCCATCGTTACTGGCAGCGTTGCGCCACTGGACGATGTAGAGAAGGCAACCAGCTGCGCTGGCGCTATGCCCCGGAAGAAGGTTTTAAGGCTTACAGGCGTAAAGATCTTCAGCAGCGTAGGGTATGTAACACAGGTGTGAATAATCAAGCCGAGCAGCACTGCGATACAGTAATAGCCAAGCGCTGTAAGTAACTCGATTACTGCGCCGCCACTGGCAATCGACGTGATCGTGCCGGCAAGGAGCGCAAACACCCCAACTGGCGCTGTATACATAATCAGATCAACCAGCTTAATGATCAGCTCATTGAGGCTGTCAAAAATATCCAGCAACGGTTTGGCTTTTGCACGCTCCAGCAAAATCAGGCCAATCCCAGCAAAAATGGCGAAGAACACGATCTGCAACATGTTGCGGTTGCTGGATGCCGCTGAGAAAAAGTTGGCCGGCACGATGTCCACCAGAATCTGCAAAGGCCCACGCTCTTTGGCCTGATCAGCTTGTTGCTGACGAGACGCCGCATCAGCGCTGTAGGTCTCTTGCAACTGGTCCCGCACGTCAGGCGGTACCGTGCTGCCGGGCTCCATAACATTAACCAGCACCAGGCCAATGACCAACGCGATAAAAGTTGTAGCCAGGTAAATCCCTATTGTCTTCCCGCCAATGCGAGAAAGTTTTTGCAGGTTAGAGAGCGACGCAACCCCGGTAATCAGGGATGCAAGCACCAGTGGTACTGCAATCAACTGTAGCAGGCGCAGAAAAATGGTACCAAATGGGGCAATGTAGTCGTTTGTAAATTCAATCCAGCCGGCTGAGGCGGCAATAATGCCATAAACAAGGCCCAGCAGCAATCCGATGATAATCTGCCAGTGCAACTTCTTATACCAGGGCATAAAACTTCTTCCTTATTCCGTTCAGTGATTTAGCGGAATCATCTTACTGCTTTTTTGTGACTTAGGCAAAGAAGTGTTACCAACCCCAAACAGCACCTCCAGGAAATCTTCTTCTTTTCATGGTCTGCATACGCAGCCCCCTCCCCCCCTCACCGGGAACAGCCTTTGCAAAACATAGTTTTAGTCAAGTCTAATAATTATTTTAGCCATGAAAATAACACTGCTCATTTTGATGCTGGGCTTGTTGGCCTCCGTGCCTGCTCAAAACGACTGGCATTCACTTTCCGAGGCACTCCCGCTGGCAGCGAAGCAACAGCAACCTGTGCTTGTTTACGTAAGCGCGCCCTGGTGTGGCCCTTGCCTCACGATGGAAGCCGAGGTTTTCCCCAAGGCGGCGCCCTTGCTTGCTCGCTTTGTCAAAGCCAGGTTGCGCTATGACGACAACGACAGCAGGATTCAACTGGGGCATCGGGTGTTAACACCATTTGAATGGACGCAGCATCTTGGCATTGAAGCAACCCCGGGGTTTGTCGTGCTCGATCATGCCGGCAATGTGCTCACGCAACACACGGGGTATCTCGATTCAAAATCTTTCAATTTACTCCTCGCCTTCATCGCTACTGACGCTTACAAACATGCCTCATTTGAAGTCTATGTTAGCAAGCATGGATAAACTTTCGCTCCATCCCATATGCAACCGCCTATTTCAACGTTCTATGGCAGTTTACATGAATAATCGCACCGCCTTGTTTCCAGTCCGCGCCTTGTTGCTCGCAGCCTGTTTGCTGGTTGCCTTTACGCAAATAACAACCGCCCAGCCAGCGCAGACCCAGAGCTCAATCGAAGGTATAATCCGTGCATCGGATGGCATGCCGGTCCCTTTTGCCAACATCACGGTGAAAGGCACTGCCGAGGGCACAGCTGCAGACATTAACGGGCACTACACGCTTACACTGAATCTCGCAGCGAATGCCAAAAACCGTACGGTAACGCTTGTTGCTGCAGCCATTGGATTCCAGTCTTCAGCAACCACCCTTACTGTTAACACCACATCCACTTACACATTAGATTTCAACCTGGATGAAGGTTTGCTGGAATTAGATGGTATTGTTGTTTCTGGCAATCTGGTCGAGACGCATGTCAAAGACACCCCCGTCAAAGTAGATGTGATTTCAGCCCGTTACCTGGAGAAAATTCCATCAGCAAACATTATGGAGGCACTCGAAAATGTAAACGGCCTCTCTCAGCAAATTGATTGCGGTGTGTGCGGCACCAATAACATTCGTATCAATGGTATGGACGGGCCCTACACGGCCGTGCTCATTGACGGCATGCCCATCATGAGTAGCCTTGCAACGGTGTACGGGTTAAATGGCATCAGTCCAGCCCTTATCCAGCAAATTGAAGTTGTCAAAGGTCCCATGTCTACCCTCTATGGGTCAGAAGCCATGGGGGGTGTCATCAATATCATTACCAAACAAGCACAGACAGCACCCGGCCTTACCCTGAACGCCTTTGGGACAAGCGACGGCGAATACGCCATGGATATCGGTGTTGTACCAACCCGCGGCAAACTGTCTACGCTCGTTTCAAGCACCCTCTTTTACAATGACAGGTTTGTAGATAAGAATGGCGACAACTTCTCTGACCTCACACTAAACAAACGCGCCTCTTTATTTGGAAAAGCGTTGCTGACTGATGAGGAGGGGTTCAAAAGGCTTGCCGTCTCTGCCCGCTACTATTTCGAAGACCGTATGGGCGGGACGCATGACTTCATTAGTCAATTCACGCCCGCGTTGCGTGGTTCTGACCAACTCTACGGCGAAACGATCAAAACATCGCGTGTTGAATTGCTGGGTAGTTACTACTTCCCTTTCACAGCCCCACTCAGGCTTGACATAGCATTCAACACCCATGCGCAGGAGAGCTTTTACGGCGACCAGCAATACGACGCGCGACAGCTTGTAGCGTATGCCCAGGCGGTTTTACCGCTGTATTTAAATCCGGCCAACACGCTCACATTGGGCGCCGCCATGCGGTTACAGCAGTACGATGACAACACCGGGGCCACAGGTGTGTTTGCAGGAGATATGCTCATCCAAAACCAGGTAGATACCCGGCAAACGCCAGGCATTTTTGCACAACACGAACTCCTGCCGACGCAAAACATGCGACTGCTAACCGGCTTGCGGCTGGACTATCAGGAAAGCCACGGCATTATTCCGTCTCCCCGCGTAAGTCTTAAAGTTAATCCGGCTGACAACACAACACTGCGTTTCAATGCCGGCACCGGCTTTCGCATTGTAAACCTCTTCACGGAAGACCACGCAGCCTACGCTGGTGCCCGCGCTACCGTGCTATTGGAGAAAATTAAACCCGAACGCTCGGTAAACGGCACCATCAGTGCGCAACAAATTGTGCCCATCCCAGCAGGGCCGCTCACTGTCGACCTGGATGTCTTCTACTCTTATTTCACAAACAAAATCACACCTGACTATGCGACACCAGGTGTGATCCGCTATGAAAATCTGGATGGCAGCGCCACAACGCGTGGCATCTCGCTGTCGCTGAATCAGAATTTTATTGGTTCAGGACTGCGTTACACGCTCGGTGGGACCTTGCTGGATGTGTTTACAAAAGAAATGGGCGAGAAACAGGCATTGGAATTTGCGCCGGCATTTGAAGGCGTCGCAAGCATTACGTACGACGTGGCGCTTGTCAACCTGACGATAGATTACACGGCCAACCTGAAAGGTCCCATGCACCTGCCAGTGTTTGCAAGCCCCTTTGAGCGTCCTGATACTTCTCCTGCGTTCAGCGTGCACAACCTGCAGGTCACGCGTGAATTCAACACCGGGGCTGGCGACATCGTGCAAGTATATGCAGCTGTCGAGAACCTGTTTGATTACACGCAGCCAGCACCATTAATAGATCCTGGCAATCCGTTTGGTCCTAACTTTGACACCTCCTACGTATACGGCCCCATTCACGGCCGGCACTTTGGCCTTGGCGTGCGGCTGATGGCGCGCTAAAACCCAACAAGTACTTGCTCGATGTTAGCGCAATTGCTTGCTCATTTTTGCAATCTGGAGCGCAGACATACTTTCAGGTTCGTCCTGCTCCTCCAGTTCTTCCCACTTCTGGCTGGTCACAATGGCTTCCAGGTTTTCGAGCCGGCGCTGTAATTTTTTGATTTTCTCGTCTTTTGCGCTGGTAATATTGATGAGCTTGCGCTTTTCGACGGGTGCAATTTCTATTTCAGATAGCTGTTCAGGCAGCTCTTCCCCATACATAAACTCGTGAAGCATCGCCTCTTCCCATTTGCGCTCAACTGAACCTTTTCTGCCAAAAACACGCTTCCAGTGAACAAACAACACGCTTCCCCAGGAGAGAAAAGGTAGAAGGAACAAAGGACCGTCGGGCCCCTGGGTCACATTCAGCATAAAAAAGGCCATGTTGAATGTAAAAAAGGCTGCCGCATGAAAACCAAATTTCTTGACGTCATTGATGCGGTCTTTAACGGAGGCGAGGAGGCCTTTTGCTTCGCGGCGTGTCATAGGAGTTGTGTTTTTCATCCAAAATAAAAACGATACCCAAAGGGTACGGGACTATTTAGACAAAAGTTGTTCTATCCCCGCAGAAAAGTGTTGCATGAGCCTGTCTCATGCCGGCGATCTTCAATGCCAGCTATCGAAAATACCAGCAAACCATTGCTGCAACAGCCCCGGCAAGCGTACAACAGCAGTTAACCATGTTGTTGTCCATCCACCGCAGCCCGCTAATAAGATGGGTACGCTCGTCAGGGTACTCACTTACTTCACCCGTCTGCTGATTTTGATAGCGAGCCTGCACCGCTGCCCCAAGCAAGCTATCTGCAAGGCTACCAGCAATACCTGCAAGGGCAATACACAAGAAGAGATGTAAGTCAATCCCTGATCCACTGTACCACGCAATACCACCAATCAGGCCGGCGCCGATGGCCCCCCCAAGCGTGCCCTGCCAACTCATTCCGCCAGAAGTACCGCGGGACACAACCCGGCCCGTTAGAATTGAACGTGTAACGCCATTGCCCAGCCGCCCCAACTCGGTCCCCCAGGTATCTGCTGTAGCCGCAGCTAAGGCGCCGGCAAATCCTACATAGCATAAAAGGGCATTTGTATTAAATGCGCTCAGTAGCAACAGCCCCCATGCTACGCCGCCATTGCTCAGCACCTGCCAAGCATCCCGAACATCCTCCCCTCTTTCTGCATCTTGCGAAGTTATTTTATTGATTTTGGAAAGGATACTTGAAGTTGCGAAAAAAAACAGGACCGGTGCAATCCAGGCAGCCCCCCCCAATACCAGCAGAGAAAAGCCAAAGAATGCGGCCGTTGCAGCGCCGGCAAATGACAACCATTTCAGTCGATACGTTGCCAGCAGGAAGCCGGCACAAATCGCGAAATACAAAAAAAACTTCATTTATCCTTCATCATTCTTATATTCTGCCATTCGCAACCCAAAACCACCTGTTCATAACAACATCAATTAGCAAAGCAACCCAGCGACAAATTGCGGACATCAGCCGGCACGACCTGCAATATCTCCACACTCTCTCTGTCTTTTAGAGAGGATATTAACAGAGATATCTCTTTTTTTCAGGTTTAATGTTACGCAATTCTCTTTAGCTGCAAATTCCCGCGTGTGAATTTCAGTTTCTCCCGGATTTACCCTAATGTACCGAATAACATGAATCGTAAAGCGATAAGTTCAGGCGTTTTTCTACTGGTTCTCCTTTTATCCTCTTCCCTTTCATCAAATCAATTACTCTGGGCCCAAGACGCCCCAAGTGCTGGAGATGACGCATACAACGTTCGAGAAGACAGTTCACTGAGTGTCACAGCTCCCGGCCTCTACTTCAACGACAACCTGCCAACCGACTCCCTTTTCCTGATCCTCGTTGACCCGCCTGCAAACGGTGAAGTCACGATCGCGCAAGATGGGTCGTTTTCTTACGTCCCTGATCTTGGGTTTGATGGTACGGATTCGTTTTCCTATATGCTCAAAACGCTGCCAAAACAAGAGTTGGCAGTTGACTCAACACGGTCCAGCCTGAACTTCGACATGGAAGTATCGCTTCCTATCGGTACGGACGACGATAATATTACCGTTAGTATCGGTGGCATGACATCTATGTTCTTGCAACCAGACAACGAACCGTTTGAGCAAGCACAATTGTATGAAATGGACCTGGTTGTCACGGACTCGATAGACTTGGCTTTCAGGTTTGGAGGCCTCATTACGCTCGGCCGGCTCTTTGTGGATGCAACACCCGGTGCATTTAATCTGAACCTGTCGGAGCGCGGCGCCCCGTCAGGTGTAACCGACGGCTTGTTTACCCAGGAAGCCAACAAAATCAGTGTGATTGGCACAGTAAATCTAGAAGGCACAGGGCTCATCGCTGGAGAAATCCCGGATGACCCGCAGGACTTCGACACCGAAACGGAAACGGATATTACCATACAGACTGCAGTAGCAGACACCTTATTGACTGCAGAACTTCCAGTATCGCTGGAAGAGGAATTTGACTTGAGTGGCACAGAAGTACTCCTCAAGGTAGATGGTACATTGTTCGCCTCAGGCAAACTAAAGCCTTCGCTAGAATCAAACGTAGCCACGGTGTCCATTACCGTAGAGCCACTCATCCGCGCGGATGTGGATAGAGAGTTGCCCTTCCAGTACGCCCTCTCTCAGAATTTCCCGAACCCATTCAATCCAGTCACCACCATTGAATACAGCATCCCTACAGCAGAGCAGGTTACCTTACGGGTATTCAATATGCTCGGACGCGAAGTTGCAACGCTTGTTGAAGGCATACAGGCGCCAGGCATTCACGAAGTGCAATTCAATGCCGGCAACCTGCCAAGCGGCATGTACGTCTACCGCCTTGAAGCCAGTGGTTTTAATGAAACCAAAAAGCTGGTACTGCTAAAATAAACCCACGCTTCATAGCCTATAAAAAATCCCTTTCCGGTACGCCGGCAAGGGATTTTTTATTTCGATACCTGCAGGGTACCTCTTCAGCCAGCCCCTACGTCAGCATGCTGCGCGTTGTCCATTTTGTTTTTCAGGATCATCCAACCAACAAATGACACGATCATAATGATCAGGCCATAAACTGGTGCAATCATCGAAACCCGCAATCCTCCAACAAGCATGGCCGGGCTTACACCCCCCATCGCTTCGATCGCCTGAAAAGCTGACATCAACCCCAATGCTTGAGACAAAATGCCAAGGAAAAAGGCCAGAATGCCAAGTTGTACAATCAGATTGATCCGAACCTGGTTTTGTGCTGCGATACTTTTCCCGGCACTACCAAAAAGATCAATGCCCTTTTTAATCATCAGGATAAGAATCGTTATTCCCAATACCGTCAACGGTATCATAAACATACCGCCTGCACTAAAATACCCGCCCATTCCAGACCTCAAGTTTTGTTATCGCAATGCCTTCAATTTAACCCTGCCGGCCACTGTTTCAGTTTACAAAACAGAGATATGAGTACCAACCAACTGCTGGTTATTGCACAGACCAGCCCTATGCTGCATTTCGTCGACTAAACTCGGTAGAATCCTGCTACACGCGTATATGTAACCATCAGCAAGGCCAAACTCCGCATTTTTGACGTATCTTGTCATTCCAGTTTTCTGTTTCAAATCATGCAAACATCCAGGCCCATCAGTCAGCCAGATCCCCTGCAATGGATCTCTAGCCTGCTTCTGTACAAAGCACGCCCGCTTGGGCACGTGGCCTTCTGGCTTGGTGTACTATTCTTCTATACCCTCTATTTTGGTGGCCGACAAGATGGGTATGAGCAAAATCTGGTCTTTATTGGCCTCTTGTTGCCCATCACTATTGCAACAACCTATTTCCTGCTTTACTGGCTGATTCCACGCTACCTCTTCACCCAACGGTACGGGCTTTTTATTCTATACCTGTGTTACTCGCTACTCTTTTCGCTGTACCTGGAACTGCTGCTGGTCCTGCTGCTCTACATCAATGTGTCTGGTTACCAGACAATGTTTGTAAAACCTGGCCTGGTCGACCTGCTCGATGTACTGGTTGGGATGTACCTCGTCGTTGCGCTGGCAGTGGCGATCAACCTGCTTAAACGGTGGTCTTCCGCGCAGGCACAAAATGCTGCGCTGGAGAAAGCCAAAATGGAAACAGAACTCAAACTAAAAGAAGCAGAACTGCAGCTGTTGAAATCACAAATACACCCACATTTCCTGTTTAATACCCTCAACAACTTGTACGCGCTTGCGCTTGAGAAATCACCACATGTGCCAGATGTGATACTCAGGATTTCTCAACAACTCGACTACATTCTCCATAAAAGCAACCAGGCCGAGGTTAGTCTGGATGAAGAACTTGGTCAGTTGCAAAACTACATCTCCCTTGAAGCCCTGCGCCACGACCCAGAGCGGGTATCCGTCTCTTTCGAGACCACAGGTAATACACAGCATTTATCAATTGCCCCTCTCCTGCTGATCCCTTTTGTAGAGAATAGTTTTAAACATGGCATTGATGGTTCAGCAGCGAAAGCCTGGATTAAAATTCAGACTGAAGTTGCGGATGATAAGCTTCATTTCTCGGTATCCAACAGCATGCTCCACCCCAAAGCACAACTTACTCTGAAAAGGCCTCCTATTGCTTCTGGCATTGGACTTCGCAATGTCCGCCGGCGCCTTACGCTGCATTACCCAAACCGGCACACCCTCGACATCAGCCATACTGACGCAATGTATTCTGTTAACCTCACCCTGCTGCTCCATGCCTAAAACGCGCTGCATGATTGTTGATGATGAGCCGCTCGCCGTCCGTGTGATTGCGTTGCATCTCGAGCAAGTACACGACATGGAGGTGGTAGCAACTTGCACGCGGGCACTTGATGCCTATGCCCAGTTGCAAGACACGGCAATTGATCTGCTTTTTCTTGACATCCATATGCCAACGCTAAGTGGCATCGACCTCATCAAATCGCTTGAGCAGCCCCCAAGGGTGATCTTCACAACGGCGCATCGCGACTACGCACTCGAAGGCTTTGAACTAGATGTTGTTGACTACCTGCTGAAGCCTGTTGCACTTCCGCGCCTGTTGCGGGCACTCGACAAGTACCGCCGGCTGGTATTGCCAGCAGACGCCCACCCTGCGCATGAGCAGCCGGCTTCGCATCACATTATCATCCGTGCAAACAGACAAACCGTACGGCTGGACATCAACGATATTGTGTACATCGAAAGCCTGAGCGATTACGTTCAGATCTTCACCGACAGTGAAGTCATTATAACTAAAGAGAGGATTAGCCACCTCGAAGAGAAGCTTGAGAAACGCGGATTCCTACGCATCCATCGCTCTTTTCTGGTGGCAGAACGCAAGGTCCGCGCTTACAAAACAGAAACACTGACTATCGGGGACAAAACGCTGCCCATTAGCCGCACCTATAGAATGCGCGTAAAGAAGGTGCTGGATGCACTACGTTGAGGGTTAGCGAGGCGATCGCGAATCAAGTTCGGGAGACGGCTTTGGCTCCGGTTGTTGATTTTACGCTGCGCCTGGTGCTATGAGATCCCGAATCAAGTTCGGGATACGGCTTTGGCTCTGTTTGTTGATTTTACGCTGCGCTAAGCCCCATGAGATCCCGAATCACGTTCGGGCTCTGTTTGTTGATTTTACGCTGCGCTAAGCCCCATGAGATCCCGAATCACGTTCGGGATACGGCTTTGGCTCTGTTTGTTGATTTTTTTGACAAAGCCTAATTCAACTTAATGCGTAAAGAGGCCATTGCACGTGGCTCGCCGCTGCCGTTGCTTCCGATTTCTAGGGAAGGGACAACACGGTCGTTGTGCAGCTTTGCTGATACGGCTGCTTCGATGGCAGAGATAAAGTGGGTTGCTATGAGTAGCGTAGTCACGCGGGAAGCACGGCGCAGTACATCGTTAGCGTGTGCATGATCAGTAGCATACTGGAAGAAGCGCGGCGAGACGTTGGGTCGGCTATCATCGGGGCCGGTCATCGATGGGTCAATAGCAGCTGTGTATTCGCCGTTCTCAGAACGCCAAGCCGGATAATCTTCCCAGCCTGGTGCAAACTGATAATACTTGCCAACGAGTTCATAATACTGCTGCTCACTAAAATCAGGCAGCGTATGCGAGAAAGCAGCAAGGGTCTCCAGGTGAAACATCTCGCGTTCTAGCGACTGGATCTGCGAGAAGAAATCCAAAACAACAGCCCATTCCATATCATTCCAGGCATCAGGATTTCGAAAATCAATCTGATTGGGCACCCCAACTGCCGGCGAAACAACCGTAGCATTAAAGTTCGTTTGCAGATAACTGCTGTAATCGTTCAGCCAGTTTGCGTATTTAGCCGGATCCCAAAAGGCATGGGCATACTGCTGGTAATCACCCTCAAGATTTGTCCCCTGGTTATTCCATACAATTGCTCCGGTAATAACCGCAGCTTCGATGGCAAACGCTGCAATGGCTTTGCCCCACTGCTTATTGTAAGCCTGCCCCAGTCCGGGTATTAATGCAGACATACCAAAAGCTGCGCCTACGCTTCGCTTTTTCGGTGCTTTCTCAGGAAAAACACCTTGCGCAGGTGCAAACTGCAGCGGTTGCTCATAGAGCAGAGCAGCTTTCAGGCTACCTTGCGTATGGGCGTGCGCCTTCTTCGGTTTTTTATCGTCATCATCCTCGACGGGTGATGCGTTGGCTGAGCATATGCCAAAACCCAGCAATAACAAGGCAAGCAAAAAAGAGGTTTGCTGTGCAACTTTCATGATGCGCAACCCTAGATCTATTTACAAATATGGGGCATTAAAGATACGGGGCGATGGAGGCCTTGAAGAACTCATAATTTCTGGCACCCAGAATGAACTCACGGATGGTGCCATCGCGGTCGATTACGTAGGACTCAGGCCGGCCTTCCATCATTTTGACATACGGCAGCGGAAGCGCCATCCCGTCATCGATGTAGCCGCTTTCTGTATCCAGCGGTATAAATTCGTTGAACGCGACCAGTTCTTCCCGACTTTCATCAGAAATGGTAATCACCCGCAGGCCTTGCTCGCGGTAATCCGCATAAAGGCGGTTGAGATCAGGCATTTCATCGAGGCATGGCGGACACCAGGTTGCCCAGAAATTGAGCAGCACTACTTCCCCTTTGTAATCGTCCAAAGATTTCGATTCCTCAGAGCCGAGCAAGGTAAAAGAGAACGCCGGCGCATCCCTGCCAACCGATGATTTCTGATCAGAAAACGGACCATGTACGGTGTCGCCGATGGTAAAACCCATCACCAGTAACATGCCAGAGAACACAATCAACAGTGCAGACAGGCCAACGCCAATCAACTCAGTCGGCGTCCGGGTATTCGGTTTTTTATTCCGGATTATCATGTAGATAAACCCCAGACCCACAAGCATCATCACAATGGCAGATGAAATCAGCGTATTCAGGTCCATGTCTGTACTATATCTGTTTAATTAACCCTTACAGTGTTACGCCTAAAATAGGCTCCTGGTTTTATGACAAGGCAAGAAGTTGAACTACTAAAGGTCAAATCCAAATAATACACCAAAATGCCACTGCAATGACTGGCCATAGCGCACAGTATTTTCGCCAGTAGGTGTCAAAAACCCTTCATCCAGTTGGAAATCAAAGGCATCAAGGCCATACGTAGCACTCACGAATAGCGCCGTAGGCAGCAAGTAGAACGAACCCATGCCCAGGCGTAGTTCTGCGCCAACATCCTGACGCAGCGCGCCCATGTCACCCAGTCCGCCGTTCCAGGCAGCAGAGAAATCTGTGTATACCCTGCCATAGAGTTTGTCAAAATAGGCAAACATAAACTGCTTGTTGATCCGTGGAATCAGTGGCAGGGTATAGCTTGCCTGTAACCAAAGGGTCTCGTTGCCTCCTAGCGCATAAAACGGGTACCCGCGGGCGCCAACCAGGCCGCCAACGTAATCGTTGAAAAAGTCATCAACGGTCTTGCCTAAAATTGTAGATCCACGGGCACGCAAACCCAGGCCGTGCGGTGCGTTCATTATCTGGCCGGGCAATACCATGCTAAACTTGGTATCAAGCGACAGCCGGTGCACCCGGTGCCGTTCGTAGATCGGCTCCAGTATCCCGTCTTCCAGATCAAACCTGTCGAGAAGCCGGCCTATTTCTCGCTCAAACCGCGCCTCCACCCGTAATCCATTGGGAATCACATTGCTGTGCCTATGGGGCGCAAACCATTCGAGGTAGCCCGCAAATTGGAAGGTGCTGCCGATGTAATACTTTGAAGTGAAGTCATCGACAAACCCGTCAAATTCCTTGGAGAAGAAGCGCTCCGTGGTCACGCTGTACGGACTGTACCGATAGCCGGCCTCCAGCATTGCAAAACGCGTAATTTTACTCCGCGCAGTTACACTCGCTTCCCACAGGTTGTACGACAAGTTAGCAAGGGTCGTATCCGGCAAACAGGCTGTACAGGGGAATTCTTCAATCGAGAGCCCTTTGTCTACATTCCGGCGAATATTGAACACCTCAAGCGAAATCTGCGGCGACCAGCGTTTCGGCAATAATCCCAGTCCCTTGCTGTAATCGAACTGAAAGAATACATCACGCTCAAGCTTTAGCAGACGAGAAGGCGAGAAGAAATCACCCACAGATGAGGCATCACGGGAAGTCAACCCTACCATCACGCCACCAAAAATACTCAACCCTTCGAGGATCTCCCGTGAAGACGCCAGGACGCCAACTTTGGTGTTGCGCAGCAACGTCTCGAGCCGGCCACGGTCTGCAAGGCGGACGTCGAGGCTCTGCTGCCGGCGCGACACATACTGGTCAAGCCGTAACACCGGGTAAATACTCCACGAGGTGAACTGGTTTTTGTACGGCGTTATCTCAAACGATTCTGAAGCGGGTGCCTCACCCTGTATCTCAGTAACCGACGGCCCTTTCAGATCGGTATCATTAAATGCATTCAGTTGTAACGCTTCTGGTGCCGCTGTGAAGGCCGTAGCATCTTTGAGGATAGCAGCAGGCGGTGTGTACGCCATGGTCGCAGCGGAAGGTGTTGCTGCCGGCAGTTCGTCGAAGTAGCCAATTTTGTAGCCGTCGTAGTCGTAGTGTGCGTATACCAGCCGGTTATTGCGCACGTCTGGCATAAATGCGCCGCCGAGCACGTTTGTTACCTGCTCCGGCGCTGCATCAGCGTCCAGATCAAGCTTGTAGATATTGAAGATTCCTGTTTTGTCAGACGAGAAATACAGGGTACCGGCTTCGTCAAATGCCGGGCTCCGCTCATCATGCTTTGTTCTCAGTACACCTTCAGCTACACCTCTTCCATCTGCCGCAATACGATAGATGTCGCGGCCAACCGAGTGCTGCAAGCCATAATACAAGACGTCCCCGCCTGGGTGCCAGACCGGATCGGTTACTTGCGTGCCATCATTGTAAGTGGTGAGCTGCCGGATGCTATCAGAACTGGCATCAAGGACAAACAAATTTGTTGAGCCGTCAAGCTGACCAACAAAGGCAATTTTATCGCCGGCCGGGTTATAGACGGGCGCGGTTGCGCGTTGCCGCGTGGTCAGGCGTTTTGACTTTTTGGTCTCCAGGTCAATTTCATACAGATCAGCATACAAATAGCCTTCTGCTGTGTCTTTCCGCCTTACATAGGTCATTTTCTGCCCACCCGGATGCCATGTATACGCACGTCCCACGCCCGATTTCACCTTGTGCCCAAAGGCGCAGGTATGGGTTAGCAGCGGTGCAGCTTCAACATCCTTCAGATCCAGTGAAGTCAGCTTTCCTGATTCAAGGTCCTTGATGTATAAACTGAGCAGGTTGAAGTCTTTGCCTTTATTGGAGACGTAGGCTACCCGATCTCCCGTTGGCGAAAAATGCGGATAAAAATTGCTAAAGCCGGCTGGTTCAAGCATATCGCCTTCAACCAGGTTCTGGCGCAAATCGTGGGTACTTTCTGTATAGGCATGCCGCATTTCCTGCACCCAATCCTGATACACCTGTCCGCCCGGGACACCCGTAGCATCCTTGATGGCGCGCTCCACATTCCAGTTTTCCCATTTACCCAGCGCAGCACTGACTTCCATGAGTGTTTCTTCGCCAAAGCGTTTGGCGAGGTAGTGGGTAAAGGCAAATCCCTGGTTATACACCGTCTCGCGCAGCAGGCTGTTGTGTGAGTAAAATCCGCCCATATCTTCGAGCGAAAGCTGCTCGCCTTCAAGCATGCGCGTGCGCAAGAGCATGTCGCGGTGGCTATCCCAGCTGTCATAATTCAGCCACTCGCGCTGGTATTGCGCGGTACCTTCGGCCAGCCATGCGGGGTTGTTCAGGGTTGTAATGGGATAGGTTACAATGACGTTGGGATACCCATACAGCACGTCGGGCCGGCGCACGTTTTCATAATCCAGCAACTGGAAATAGATAAAAGGTAACCGGCGATTGGCCTTCATCGACTTTTGCACCTGAACGATGTGCGTAAACTCGTGCGTGATTACATTGCGCAACCAGTTGTGATCACCACGCAACGGTGCATCGAGGCTGGGAGACCAGATTTCTATTTTATTGTCGAAGAAGTAGGCCGCACCGTTGGAATAGTCTTCGTAATCCTTCAGAATGATCGCAACTTTGGTGTCCGGCTCAAGATCATAAAGTGAAGTTATAGGTCCGTACACATCCTCCGCAATGCGCGCTACAACCTGTGCCGTACGGCCACTGCCCTGCCCCTGCTCATCAGCATGGAAAATGATATTGAAGTGCTCGGTCTCGATGTTGTACCACTTCAATTCCGGCCGCGCGTAGTCATAGAAAGACAACGGAATCTGTGCTGACGCCTGTCTGGCCGGCAGGTAGCCCGAGAACGAGAGCCCGAGCACGATGAAGCAAAGCGATATGTAGAGTTTATTTTTCAGCGTCTTCCCTTAACGTATAATCGCAAGTTTGATCAACCGGGTTTCTTGAGCCCCATCAGCAGCCAGGGCTTCGAGGCGAGCATAGTACAGGCCGCTGCCGGCATCCGTCTGCCAGCGGATATCTGTGGCTGTCCCACCGACAACTTCTTCCACCACCAGTTTGTCGATGAGGCCGCCAGCAGAATCGATGATGGTAATGGTTACCTGTACATCCTGTGATGGAGAAAGCCGGAAATGTGTTTCACCGTTTCGAATTGGGTTAGGCCAATTGTAGTTTTCATTTTCTACAAAGATTCCGCTCGGTCTAGGCCCTGATGTAGACTCAAAAACTTCTTCTGCGTCTACAAAATTGGTTCTATAAAGATTGTGCGCCTGCTCTCCCCACCAAATATCTATCAGGTTTTCCAGCACCCAGGCTTTGACACTGCCTTCCCGGTCTATAGCATAGAGCGTGTTGCCACGAATAAGCGGTGTAGCAATAATATCAGCGCCTACCGCTAGTGGAAATCCTGGGATTTGTTGCGTTGCATCTTCTTCGTCCAGGCTATAGCCGTAGATATATCCATCACGCGCAGCTACTAGAATTTCCCAATTTGAAGAGCCGCCTGTTAAGTTGGCTACAATAGGTTGGGTTGACGCCTCAGCCGGTATGACAATCGGGAATCCCTCAAATAGTCCACCACCGGCATGGAAAGCGAGCAGGTTTGGCCCAGAGGTAAGCAGTACCTCAAGTAGTCCGTCGCGATTGACATCTAGCAAAATGGGCAGTGCACTTGCTTGATAGGTAGCTCCGGACGGCGCAAACTGCTGCAAGTCTATTACACTTGTATTACCATCTGCGCGTAAGAATACCACCTTCTCCCCGACAACATCGGTAAACGCACCAACTAGTCCGGATTCGTCTTCCCCCATGACCAGTTGCCCTACATTACCGGCATTTGCCGGATCATAGCGCCAGGAAACACCACAGGCATCACAGGTAACGCCTCCTTCATGCAATCGGACAACATCGCCGCGCTTGTTCAACGCAATCGCAATATCATCTGTACTGGGTAGTAGCGTAGATGCAAACGATGCGTCTGGATCAAGGTCAATCGAAACAAGTGACGAAGCGCCATTAGGATTGCCAAGCAACGCATATAGCCGGTTCTCGCGGTTATCATAGATCAACTGATTCCGCGTTGAGCGCACCCGTAAGTCGGGTAACACAATCTCGCGCTCTGCTCCGTTTTCGAGAAGCACCAAACGGGCCGTCTGGGCATCACCAGAGGCACCAAGTACAGCCAGACGATTCCCCGGCAACAAAACCGGGCTGTCTACGACGGCGCGCTGGATAAGCAAGGGATCAGCAACACCTTGGGATAGCACCGCAACTTCATTCACCCTGCTCTGCACAACAATGCCATCTGACACATCTGCAAATGCCGTGAGATAAGCATCTGATGACATCGTAGGATCCTCAATGACAGGAAAACCGTCCAGCGGGGTCACATTCGGGTTAGCCGGCCGGCCATACGTAAACGACATCGACGGCCCAGGCGGGGTAAAGCCATTCAACTCGACGAAGCTTGCCCCACCCGCGTTTGTATTGCTATTCGGATAGGTATCCTCACCAAACCGGTTGGTATACAAGCGAATTTCTTCGCCGGCACCGTTGATCACAACAACCGGATTATCCTGGTAAAAGAAATCAAATGGGGTACCAAGAAAGGCCTGGGGCCCAAAAATGTTGTCAGAAGGAAAGCCAATGTCTTGCGCGCCATCTGCTTCTTCAAGGTCAATTGCGCGTAAGTTCACGTCGTTGTTGACCTGGTTTAAAGGCAGGCGCTCCGCAAGCAGCCGCTCATCGATATGCCAGATCAGAATGCCGCCTTCGAGCCGGTTGCCATCAACATCCAGCCCGCCCGGCATGGCCCAGTCGTAGTCATCTACATCAACAACTACCCCGCCAACAAATGCGTCAATTGATGTAGAATTAAAGTCTTCTTGCCCCATTTCTACCGTCTGGGTGACCAGCGCGCCATCCTGGTAGATGGTCATGGTCAGTTCGTCGTTGGCAACATCGCGGTTGCGGTTTTCGACGAGGAAATATTCTGATGCCGAGATAGGCACACGCGCCATTTCGTTGGGCGTATTGAGGCCGGCTGCATTTAGCGTAATGGTCTGGGCATCAGCGCCTTCTACAACAACAGGATCAGCCCAGCCAAGGTACAACTTGGTCCAGGCACTGGGTTCAGGAGGAAACAGGCCGTTGAAGGCAAAAAGTCCTAGCGGATCCATGAGGCCAAACGGCCCGATAGCGCTCTCCCCTGTTGTGGTGTCAAACAGGTCCGGGACTTCCAGGAAGTTGAAAAAGCTGGAGGCCAGCAATCCGTTGATTGAAAACTCAACCAGAAATGGAATGTCCTGGATAAAATCAAAGCCTAACCGCGACTCTGTACGCGGCATCAGGATGGTGTGGTTGACCGGAAAGTTGTTGAACGAGATTGCATTCCCCGGCAATAGTCGCTGCAGCGAAGGCTCGTTGAAGTAAATGGTTGGGAGGTCCTGCGGGGTTTTGTCGAGGCTGGTGCCTACCAGTTCAATGTCGCGGCCCACGCCGGCGTGAAACAGTACAAAGGCTGTAGTCGCCGGGTTAAACTGCGACATATCAAATGAAGACTGCGCATCCGCAAGGCCCCATGCTTCGTCTACTAGCGAAGCCAGTTTGCTTAGCTCAGCATCTGAACTCGCTTCCAGGCCGGTTGGGCTATACGCAGCCATTTCCTGCGAAACCACTACCACTTCGGGAATGAGGTGTGTATTGACAGTGGTTTGCCCGTCGGACACGCGGGCCACGTAATTGGACAAAAAATCGAGATGGGCTTCGAAGTAGCCGGCGTCGTGCGGGAGCGGGTCAACAATGCTCCGCAGCGTATCAAAAAGGGCGCCTGAGAATTGCCCTGTACCGGTTGTAAAGCGAGAGGTGTCTGCCTGAAATGCTACGCGGAGGGCAACGACGTCGTATTGTGGTGCAGCGGGGCTTTGCAAGAGACCACCGGCAACGGCATCAAGGGGCAAAGCCGGCAAATCACGGTTCACCGCTGCGCGTGCATTCAAGTAAGAGGAAGACAGGTTCAGTTGCCGATTCCCTGGTGCTTCATTTGCTTTCTGCTGTGCAAAAAGCGAAGCAGGCACCCATAAAATGAGTGCCAGCAAAAGTAAGAGAGATCGTTCCAGAACACCGTCAATACGCTTCGCTTTAACCACAGCCTCTGTATTCTTTAAATGACCTATATGACCTGGAACGATCTCTAACCCTTACTTACCGATTCAGATTCAACAGCAGAGAGAAACGCATGGTGTTGGCCAGCGGCGAATCTTCTTCAACAGCGTAGATATACGAGAAGTCTACCCCGATGATGTTGTAACGGATACCAGCACCCAGCGTGAGGAATTTCCGGTTACCGTTGTATGGGTTCTCGTAGAAGTAACCCGTACGCAGCGCAAACAGGTTGTTGTACCAGTACTCAAGGCCGGCGCCGATGGTCAGCTGGTCGATCACGCCAAGCGTTTCGAGTTCAGCGTCTTCATCCTGAAACGCGTTTGTACGCACTTCAATAGGTGACCAGGAAGAGAAAATGGCTTTGTAGAACGGATCCGCAACGTTGTTTTCATCAACTTTGATGAGGTCTTTGTTGAAGTCGTTTACAAGCGTCAACTTGTTAAATTCGTCGAACTCAACCGTGAACGCATAACCAAAGCGGAGGTTGGTTGGAATCGGGTCAGCCTGCTCACTATCTGAGTACTGTACTTTAGGTCCCATGTTGGCAAGGTTGAAGCCGGCAGAGAACTGACCCTGCGAGCTACCCAGCGGGAATGGACGTGTACGGTAGAGGGCTGCGAGGTCAAACGCCCCAACAACACCTGCTTTTGTTTCCTGCCCTTCTACCTGGGTGCCAGGTGCGAGGTTGGAATAGATGAAGCGAACGCTTGTACCAATTGAGAACGTTTCTGACAGCTTCACACCGTAAGACAGACCAACCGCGAGGTCATAAGACCGGAACGTACCTGTTGGGTTGTTCTGGCCGTCACGTCCTTCGTGTTCGCCGAGGAACAGGTAGGTAACATGTGCACCAAACGTTCCCCAGCCTGGGAAATGTTTTTTGGCCATGAAGTATTCGTAGAACAAGCCGGCGTTAAATTCAGGCAGCCAGTTGGAGTGCGTAAGGCCCAGTTCGGTACCTTCCTGGAATGCAAGACCTGCAGGATTCCAGAAGTTGGCGCTAGCATTGTCGGCCAGGGCTACACCCGCATTACCCATACCGGCAGAGCGGCTATCGGGCTCAATCTTCAGGAAAACAACAGCTGCGCCACCCACCTGAGCCTGCGCAGGAGAAGCAAATCCTAAAACCCCGAGGACCGCGACCAGGCATGCAGTAACTGCATTGCGGCGCTTGACATAGGAGGCCAGACGGATAACAAAATCAGAAGTCATGATTGTAGAAAGATTATAATGAGTAAGCATTGCTGTGAGCTGCAAGCCATGTTTAAAACTGCATGACGCGGCGCACAATATCGTTTATTTCAACATCCGAGGATGCGAAGTACTGGTAGAGGTTGTCCCTCAAATTGAGGCCATTACCTAATAATGGCCAGTTTTTCAATTTTCTCGGATACCTGTCGTTCGCCATCCTGGCGCTCAACCTCTACCCGAAGTTTGTATAGATATACCCCTGTTGCAAGGCGGTCTTCGTCTTCGTCTCTGCCATTCCACGGTAGCTGAATTACACCGCCGATCAGGGGTTCGTCCGTTTCGATAGAACGGATGAGCCGGCCGCTCAGCGTGTAGATCCGGATCTGGATTGAAGCACTGGTGCCAATTGGCTGATTGTGCTCAAACACAAATTTGGTATCTCCCGCAGTTGGGTTGGGATAGTTGTAAACGTTCTTCAACACCAGGTCTTCATCCGCAGCCACAAAATAATCCAGTGTGGCGGATGAGGAGTTGTTGAGGACATCCCAGGCACGTAATGACAAAGAATTAGAACCTAGTTGTTGCTGCGACAAATCCCACTCTACGACACCGTTCTGGAATGAGTTGGTCTCGCTTCTGAAGCCGCTGCTAATGTCGATGGCATTTTGTTCATCTTCATTAACAACAAGCAGCATTTCGTGACCAACACCAGCACCTACGGTGTTGATTCCGCTCTCGTCAAACAGCTTAACAATAAGTTTAGGTTCAGGAGACGTGAGTCCACCTGAAACAAAGGTGGTATCGTTCAGGAATAGCGTTATCTGTGGTCCATCGTTGTCATTAGGAGGGTTGGCCGACGTGCCACCCACCAGGAAGTTTTCGTTATACCCCAGTGCATGGGAATTATCACCGAAGGCATATACTGAAAGTCGTCCCGCTTGATTGCTGTACGAAATATCTTTTGGCACAACGAACGTTGCATTAAACGCACCACTGTTTGCCTGCACCTGTCCGCGCCATATTAAATCTTGTCTTACTGTGTAATATGGTGTAGCAAGATGCTGCTGGTTGTCAATCGGAACGCGTCTTTCAGCGTCAAATACTGTTAAATCTACTACGCCGTTAAAACTATCATCAATCGTGCCATTCAACGTTTGAACTTCACCTTTGATGTTAATTTTATCAAGCGCCCTTACCTGTGCCTGTTCTCCATCTACAGCAACATCATTAATTTCTGTCACCGCAACGTTACGACCGGGCAGCCCCAGGCGCATTGTTGGATCGCCAAGCAGGTTGAATTTTCTGTTGTTACCCTGCAGCCCTACACGGGTATTTTTGGTAAGCAACAGCACATCACCCAGCCGGCGCGGACGACCTTCATCATCCGCTTCAAACATGTCACGGGCCAATTGGCGGTTCAAGCCAACATTAAGGCTGTTAATGTCTGAAGATGTATAAACAAGCCGCACGGTTGTTAGCAGTGCAACGGCACCACCATTCGGGTTCAGCAGCAATTCTTCAGCACCACTCTGGTAGTTGGCAAGGTCCCACCAACCAAAAGAACACGTTGCGGTCACAAATATGGCGAGCCGATCATAGTTGTCGAGCTCCTTTGCGTCTTCAGCGGTGAAAATGCCTTCCTGTGCAAGGCCTTCTTCTCCACCATGTCCGCTATAGTTAACCAGCAGTGTGCCCTCTTCGAGGCTGTTAATAATCTCTTCCCGCGCACCCGGAATTTTGAAGCCGTTTCGAAAAATGCGATCAAATGAAGAAGCGTATATCTTTTTCACGTTCACATCAGCAAACTGGCCTTTGACCAGTTCAGCAACAACATCCGCGTTTTGCAAATGAAGATCTTTATCGTCTGTTGTACCCGACAATCCGGTAGGACCGTCATCAGATATAAACGTATAACGCGAGCGCCACGCGCCATACGTTACAGGATTTTCATAATGTTTGATCTTTTCGAGCAGTACCTGGGCTTCTTCCTCGTTCTGTACGGTGAGCCGGCCCACGCCAATATCCATGCGATCAACAGGCTCTGTCAGCGCGCCCCCAACAGAAGGAATGCCAAAGCCGCGGTACACCCAGGCGCCTTCCTCCTCATCCAATAATCCGAAGTAGTCGTCACTCGTGTAGGTACGATCTGGGGTAAACGAGTCAACCGTCGCGTACGGCGGAATCCAGTTTGAGAGGCCAATGGCATCGCCCCCCAGGTTTCTGAAGTTGAAATGTCCATCTCCGTAAAAGAGGGCATACTTGAGGCGCTGCGCATCTGTCGGGGCCTTGTCATACACAAAGCGCAAATAGTCCCGTACTGCGCGCATATCAACAAGGCCACCGGAAAACTCGTTGTAGATTTCTTCAATCAACGTGACGCGTACATTCAGGCCGCCTGCAGTTCGCATGGCTGCGAGTTCATCCGCATAGGGTTTGAATATGGCCGGCGTCACGATCACGAAATCAGGAAGATCGGTGAGCCCATGCAAGTTCTGCGCAGCAACAGGCGTGATCTGGCTGCCGTCGAGGGTGACAGCTGACTGTTCAGCAAACGCAATCAGTTCACGTGGCGTGGTACCAACTTCAAGCTGAACGCGAAATGCATTGCCTGACCCGGAGACGCCAAGACGGGTAATTTCATCAGGATTTGTGACATCCCACACTTGCGGCGGAGCGCCAAATCCAGCCAGCACAAACTCAAGCCGGCCTGATGCGCCTGCCGGCGTTGCAAACCGTACAATTCCATTTTGCGCAGCCAGCGTTTGCGGATAAAAGGCACGCATCCAATCCAGCGCAACTTCAGGGCTGTTTGGTTGCTGCTCCAGCGTCATAGAAAGATTGAGCCGGCCACCAGATGCCACGGTCTCAGTAAACGTTGTCTCTGCAAGGCGGGCAGAAGGTTCTTCCTGTCCAGCCCGTACCGTACCCGTACGTACCTGTCCCAATTGCGTTTCGCCGTTACTAAATCGTGCAAAGGCAGATGGGTTCGACTTGATGGCCACGCGGCCCTGGTACAAAACATCGCCTCCGGTAAATCCAGCGGGTAGCGAGTCTGTCACAATATCCAGCCGGCCCGTAGGGTCAATCGGACTGCTAACCCATGTGAGGCCACTTCCGTTTTGTTTGCTCCAGTTAAAATCGTCAAAATCAACAAACAGGCGGCCCGTGACTTCGGAAAAAACGGTCGCATCGGGGTAATCAGGAAACGCCGGCGCTTCAACCCGAACGCCCTCTTCAGCGCCTACTTTCAGGAAATAAAAGTTCTGAACAGAAAACGGGTTGACGTAGTGCTCCCAGGCTTCGTCTTCTGCATTGAAGGTCCAGCCAGTTGTTGCGGCACCATAAAACAGTACGACATCTGCATCATCAAACGAACCATCTCCTCCGCCTCGCGAAAATACCGGGTTCTGCAAGAGGTCGGCTGCGCGTTCATCGCCATTTAATTCCGGCACAGGTGCACCGCCGTTACCAAAAATCTGAATACGATCTGGATCAATGGTATCTGGATTGAGGCCAGCCTCGCTGAGGAATGTGCGGTCGATGCGATAGATACCGTCGCGGGTAACGGGAAACTTGATTACACCGTCTTCAGCCAACACACTTTCTGTGACGGCAAGATGTGCGTTGAATACGATAGGGTCTCGGCGACCAGCAGTAAAACCAGTGTTGGTACCGTTATAGCCCGTTGCAACATTGTTGCCCTGCGGGTGCGATACGCGCACAACAAGCCGGCGGTACCGTTTCAAGGTGCCGGCACCGCGGTCATACGTCAACAAACGGAAATTCAGAGAAGCTACAGGCGCTTTACGGAATGTGCCGGGGCTCGATACGTAGACGGGTGTGCCTTCGAGGGCCAGTGCAACAGAATCTGAGGCGACATTGAGCGGCAGTGCAATTTCGTCGTAGTCTGAAGCAAGGACGCTGACCTGCGGGATCGCACGCGTTGGTAACCGCAGCATCTCACTCACATCAAAGGTGCCGGCCACCGCGGCATAAGCGCTTCGGTTAGTCAGGGATACGCTTTGGGAAGAATCCATGGCAGCCTTGAGGGACTGCATCCAGGTCGCCTTAATTTCATAAGTCGTCTGGGTAGCCTGCTCATCGAGCACTACAATGGAGGTCTGCTGCCCGAATGCAATATTCGGTACCATACCTGGCAATACCAGGCCGGCAACCAGAAAAAGAAGAGCTATATACTTCTTCAAGCGCATGATTGAGTCAGAATATCAGACTGACAATGGAGTTCTTTCCTTATACACATAAAACGTGCAGTCAGGAAAATCGTACAGTAGCGAAACGTACTGTGTACTCCTTGCTGTTACGGTTAGATGATGGATATCTCAAAAATGAGACTAAATTTGTTCGTAACAGTCTTGATCGATAGGCAGGTTGCTTGAAGAATTTTAATTAAGCGTACGTAAGCGACAGTTCGCTAGCCATGGTAATACTGATTCAACAAATCAGCAAATTTCCGGCCGTATTACGTGATAGGAGATAAAAACATCTTTCGCTCCTTGCAAGTTCCGTTAATTGCACGAAAGAATGGAATGTTACCATATGATCATATGGCTTGCCCCAATGCCGTACGTGTAAAGCAGCCGCCCGGCCATTTTTGCAGGCCGGCTCACCACAGGTATCGGTTCAAAGCTCTCCTTTTTCAAGATTACCCGCTCTGATTTTTTCTTTCAGGGCTGCAATGGCTTTCAGGTCTTCTTCAAACCTGGCACTCACCGTAGCAATATCAGCGATGGGCTTCATCAAATCCGCCGAGATTTGCATCGAATCTGTTAACATTTGGAGCAACTGAATATTGCCCGACAGAATGGTAAGTGGATTGCTGATGCTGTGGTAAAACACAGAAAGCTCGTTGCCAATTTGGGCAAGCCAACGCTCCTGTTGCTCGTTTTGCAAAGCCAGTTGCAGGCGCTGGGTATCGCTGCTCGGGAAGAGCCGGCTCCGCACCTCGTCAGCCACCCTTTCACCCGTTTGCTCATCGATGGCTACAGGTATCATATTTTCAGTGAGCTCCGCAGGTCCAACAAGGGCCCCAGCCAACATGACCGACGCAAATGCAGGTAGCTCATAACGCTGCGAAAGTTGCTCCAGCGGCCAGTCGGTTACAAGAAATACGTGCGCAGCCTGCACTAGCCGGGCTGGTTCGATATCTACTGACTCAGCACGCTCCGACAGGGAGACACAGGGAATACCAGCAACATGATCACTCAGTTGGGTAACAACCATTTGCGCCAACGCATCATCATTAAATAAAAGGCCAATACATGGGGCATCGGAGTTAGTACCTGACGGCACAACACCACCGGTGCGCACAAGCGAGACATTGTGCATATCGATCAGAATCTATAGAAGTGCAAAAAGGAATACGAGACAGAGATGCAATGGGCTGACACGGTATACAGCGAAAGAGTAGCAAAGCTTTTAACTAACGCACTTCAATAGTGCAGTAATACTGTAACACGATGCCAACAGATCAGCTATGCCAGCCCAGCAGAATCAAGATAGAAAGGTATAAAAAGAGAGGTACACACAGGGGATGTCTCGAAAACCCGAGAGGTAGCTTACAGTTCCGCTAGCGTTCGCGTATCTACCACCTGGACGCCCCTGTCGGTTTGTTTGAGGCTCGCTACAGCTACTTCAGGATCATGCTCAAAAAACAGGTGCCAATTCTTTGCTACAGCTTCAGCCAGGAATGCTTCTTTCTCTTCGATGGTGACCATCGGCTGTAGATCATAAGCCATATTCCAGGCAGATGGAATGTGGGCATGCGTAGGCAACAAATCTGCCGTATACACCAGCGTTGTGGAGCCATCTGCAATTTTCACCAATTGCATCGCTTCCGTGTGCCCATGGGCGACAAACACTTCGATGCCGGGCGCCAGCTGGGTTTTGCCATCAAGAAAATTTAATACGCCGGCATCTTCGAGTGGCTGCAGATTTTCTTTCAGAAATGAATTGCGTTCACGCACGTTCGGATGCTGGGCCCAATCCCAATGTTCGCGCTGTACGTGGTGTCGTGCATTTTTGAAAACAACTTCCAACTTGTCGCCTACCCTGCGGGTGCTGCCACCACAGTGGTCAAAATGCAAATGGGTTATGATGAGGTCTGTTACATCATCCGCGGTATAGCCGAGGGTATTCAGCGAGCGTTCCAGCGAAGCGTATTCCTGGTCTACAGCAAAAATACTGGCAAACTTTTCGTCGTATTTATCACCTAATCCGTTATCGACCAACATGAGCCGGTCTTCTCCTTCGAGGAGCAAACACCGCATGTTGAGGGGAATACGGTTTTTTGCGTCCGCAGGTATTTTGCGTTCCCAAAGGGGTTTGGGCACAATGCCAAACATGGCGCCACCATCGAGTCCAAAACGCCCTGTTTCGACCGTGTGCAGCGTATAGTTTCCAATTTTAGGCATGTCCTGCGTGGGATAGAATTAATCTACAGAAGGTAAGTCTTCAGAGGGAAAATCTTTAAAGTGGCCGTTACTTTGCACTTTCTTGCGCACGTCTTCAAACTCCTCTACCCGTGGGATCAGCATTTCCAGGTGGCCAGCCAGGTAACTGATGCGTTCGTTTTCTGAATTCAGCTCCAGGATTTCCTGTTTCTGATTGGGTTTCAGGCCGGCGTTGTGCGCGATAAAGAACGAAACGCCCGTCAGGTTCTGATACGTCGTAGGGCGCACTTTACGGCCAGCCAGTTCCAGCAAGCGCATGTGCTGGGTGATCACGCGCTCTCGCATGTCGTTTTTCACTGGCTCATCGGGCTCGCGCAAAAAGTCGATAGATGCCGTCATGTAGACCTTGTTTTCAAACACTTCTTCAACACGAAACCGTTGCATGCCGTGTACAATGATATCGAGCCGGCCATCATCATATTTTGTCACCACCTGCTCGATGTGCGCTGTACATCCGATGTTTGCCATTTTGCCTTCGTTGACCAGCAAAATACCAAAAGGTGCTTCATCTTCAAGGCAGTAAGCCACCATCTCCCGGTATCGCTCCTCGAAAATATGCAACGGCAGTTGCTCGCTGGGGTATAGCACCAGTTCCAGCGGAAAAATGGGTATTATCGTGGCTTCAGACATTCATTTTTAAAAATTACGCGGTACGCAGCATCACATCCAGCGGAGCCGGCGCAAAAGCAAACCGCCAGCCAACGCGATCAAGAACATCACGATGGCTACACCTGTTTTCAACAGCAAGGCACCACCTACGCCAAACATAACGCCAAACAGCAACATGGTAGCCCCCAGCACACGCAACAGGTCTTTACCCAGCGCCTGCTCTATTTCAACCTGTGCCCGTTTACTTATATGTTGCCAGCCGGGTCCGGCAGGCCGCACCTTTTCATAAAACTTCAGCAATACCGCATCCTCTTCCGGGCGGGTGGCATACATAACGGTTACCCAGATGACCGTTGTAATGCCCACAATGACAAACAAACGCAAGCCAAAATCGGCGATGGTAAACTCGGGCACCAGCGTAGTAAACAGGCCGATGCTAAAGCCGGCCAACATAGCGGAGAGCTCTGCCCATGCATTGATCCGCCACCAGAACCACCGCAGAATCAGCACTACCCCCGGGCCTGTCCCGATAGCAATCACAAGCCGGAATACCTGGCCCACGCTTTCAGCATAAAGCGCAGCCAATGCCCCAAATGCGGTAATGACCACCGAAGCAAGACGCCCCACGCGTATTAACTCTGCCTGGGTGGCCTCCGGATTGATAAACCGGTTGTACAGGTCATTTACGATGTAAGACGCGCCCCAGTTGATGTTTGTAGATACCGTACTCATAAACGCCGCAAACAACGACGCTACCACCAATCCAAGGAGGCCAACCGGCAAGAAGTCCAGCATCAACATTGGATATCCCAGCTCTTTGTCTTCCAGATCAGGGTAGAGCACAAGCGCGGCCAGCGCAACCAGGATCCATGGCCACGTACGCACCACATAATGCATCACGTTGAAGAGCCATGCTGCTTTAACAGCTTCATCTTCATCTTTTGCAGCAGCGAGGCGCTGGATAAACTCCCCCCCACCGTCGGATCGGCGAAAGGTCCACCATTGCAGGAATACATACGCACCAAACGTCGAGGCAGAGATGCCGGCAAACGTACTCCACCCAATCCCCAACAACGTATCTGCATCAAAGGTCAGCGGCACAAAAGCCAGCACATCAAACGCAGTATTTTCCTGTGCACCAGCGATCAGATTGGTTAATCCGCCTATTTCAGGGCTGGAGACGGCAAAATAGGCGACCAGAATAGCACCAAAGAGGGCGAGAAAGAACTGAAAGAAATCGGTTATCACTACGCCCCACAACCCCGAAAAACTGGTATACAACAACACCAGCGCTGAAACCCCTATAACCGACAACAGCTTGGGGTCCATCCCCAACACGGTATCCCCTTCCAGGATACCCAACCCGTCCCATATCCCTAGGGTGCCCACAACTTTCACCGTAGCCAGCATGATGTAGCCAATTGCTATACAATTGATGGGTACGGCAAATAGAAACGCCTTGAATGCACGCAATATAGATGCGGGGCGTCCGCCATAGCGAAGTTCGATCAACTCAGCGTCTGTGACAATTTCACTGCGGCGCCAGAGCCGGGCAAAAATGTAAATCAGCACGACATGTCCAACACCAAACGCCCACCACTCCCAGTTGCCAGCAATGCCTCGGCTTCCCACTACACCCGCGATATAGAGCGGTGTATCTACCGAAAAAGTGGTTGCAGCCATCGACGTGCCGGCCAACCACCAGGGCAAGGAGCGGCCCGATACAAAGAAATCTTCAACAGAGCGGGATGCGCGACGGGAAAGGTAAACACCAATGACAACTGTGATCAGGAGATAACACAGAACAACAAGCCAGTCAACAAGAGCCATGGGTACCGGGGATTGGATGCTGCGCCGGCCGCACCAGCAGATTACCTCTGCCAGGGCGGCCTGGGCAGTTGAATTACAATACGGCTACTTTATGGCCGCACTCATTTCGAGCATGCGTTCGATAGGCAACAAAGCGCGCTTGCGCAACGCTTCTTCCATTTTGATTTCTGGCTGCTCGTGTTTGAGACAAAGATACAGTTTTTCAAGGGTATTCAAGCGCATATGCGGACATTCGTTGCAACTGCATCCGTTGTCTGGTGGGGCTGCAATAAACGTCTTGTCTGGATTTTGCTTCTGCATCTGGTGCAAAATGCCCACTTCGGTTGCAACGATGAATGTATCCAGTTCACTTTCTGAAGCGTGACGGAGGATATTAGACGTTGAGCCAATAAAGTCAGCATGCCGCAAGACGGCCTCTTCACACTCAGGATGCGCCAGCACTTCTGCTTTCGGGTGCTGTACCTTGAGTTGGACGAGTTTCTGTTCACTGAACACTTCATGCACAATACACACCCCATCCCAAATCACCATGTCTCTACCGGTTTCTTTGGCAAGGTAGCGGCCCAGATTTCTATCCGGCGCAAAAATGATGGGTTGGTCTTCAGGAATCTGGCGGATGATGTGCTCAGCATTGGACGAGGTGACAATGATGTCACTCAACGCCTTAACAGCCGCAGAGCAGTTGATGTAGGAGATTACCGTATGCCCGGGATGCGCCTTAATGAAGGCCTCAAAAGCATCAGGCGGACACGAATCAGCCAGTGAGCAGCCGGCATTCAGGTCTGGCAAAATTACTTTTTTGGATGGATTTACGATAATCGCCGTCTCCGCCATGAAGTGTACGCCGGCAAAAACGATGATATCAGCATCCGTGTTGGCAGCCTGCCGGGCGAGCCCGAGGGAATCACCGATATAATCAGCAATATCCTGGATTTCGGCCTCCTGGTAGTAATGCGCAAGAATGATTGCGTTTTTCTCGCGTTTTAACCGCTCAATTTCTTCGTAGACATCCAGGGTTGGAGCTATGTCTTCTGTAACGTAACCGGCGGTCAGGTCCAGTAGCATGGTATCGTTCATGTGGTACCCCCCATGTTTAAAAGCGCAGGATTAACATCGCGCAATTGTTGCAATAAACAGGTCGGACAGTTTTCTGGTTAGATCTTCTGGGTCTGTTTAGATGTTCTGGATCGGGTCAGGCATATTCTTTCAGCAAGCCCTGCTCGATCGTCAGTACGCGGTCAGCCATTTTTGCAAACGCAGGGTTGTGCGTTACAATGACAAACGATTGTTGGAACGTTCGGCTAAGGCGGATCAATTCGTGGTGCAGGGACTCGGCAGTTTTAACATCCAGGTTACCCGTAGGCTCATCTGCCAATACAAGTCCCGGCTCGTTCATCAACGCACGCGCAACGGCAACGCGTTGCTTTTCTCCACCAGACATTTGTCCTGGACGGTGAGAGACGCGTTCTTTTAAGCCTAGGAGTTCGAGTAAATTTGCCGCGCGGTCTTGAACTTCGTCGAGGGGTTTATTCTGGATAAGGGCCGGCATCGCGACATTTTCAAGCGCAGTAAACTCGGGCAGCAGGTGGTGAAACTGGAAAACAAAACCAATGGACCGGTTGCGAAAGCGGGCAAGCGCCTCGTCATCTTTCTGGTAAATGTCTTCGCCGCCAAAGTAGACGGTGCCAGAAGACGGTCGGTCGAGTGCGCCCAGCAAATGCAGCAAGGTGCTTTTGCCGGCACCGCTCTCTCCTACTACGGCAACAACCTGCCCTTTTTCTACACTGAACGACATGCCGCGTAACACTTCAAGCGTCCCGCCATCTCCCGTTTTATAAGCTTTGCGCAGGTCTTCCACTGCGAGCAATTGCGACATACGTTATTGTTCTCTATTAAGTCTGTACGGTGTTAAGTCCGTACGGTTTAAGCCCGTATGGTCAGGTACGCTCAATTTCATACTTGCTCATCTTATTGTACAGATGAGAACGCTGAATACCAATGGCCTCAGCAGTTCGGCTGATATTCCAGTCGAACTGGTCAAGTTTGTGTTGGATAAACAGTTTTTCTGCGTGATCGCGGAAATCGCTAAATGCTTCGTATTGGTCAACGAGGCCCGTAATGGAGCCGGCGCTGTTGCCATTTGGTTGCACAAAGCGATCTACGTCCCGCACTTCTACCTGGTCGCCTTCACTCAGAATCAGCAAACGCTCCACTACATTATGTAGCTCACGCACGTTACCGCGCCAGTCGTACTGCATCATGCGCTCCAACGCACTCTGGTTGAACGTTTTCTGTGGCATGCCATTGCGAACCGAAAGGTTTTCACAAAACGCCACAGCAATTTTGGGGATGTCTTCTCTGCGCTCTCTAAGGGGTGGAACGTGGACCAGGATAACGCTCAGACGGTGGTACAAATCTTCCCTGAACTGATTTTCCTCAATCTGATTCAACAGATTTTTATTTGTAGCAGCAACAACACGCACATCAACAGGGATACTGCGGTCTCCCCCCACCCGGCTGATACGGTTTTCCTGCAGCGCCCGAAGCACCTTGGCCTGGGCGGAAAGGCTCATATCGCCAATTTCGTCGAGGAAGAGCGTGCCGCCATTGGCCTGTTCAAATTTACCAATCCGTTGTTTGGTAGCACCCGTAAATGAACCTTTTTCATGCCCAAACAGCTCGCTCTCAATGAGTTCGCTTGGGATAGCAGCGCAGTTTACCTCAACCATGGGCCCATCTTTACGGCCCGACTGGTGGTGTACCCATTTTGCAACCAGTTCCTTGCCAGTGCCGGCCTCGCCAGTAATGAGCACCCGCGCTTCGGTAGGGGCAACGCGCTTGATGGTGTCTTTAATCCGGTTTATCGCATTGCTGTCCCCGATGATGGGCGTAAGCTTACGCTCACGTTGCTCTACGATGGCTTGCCGCATGCGCTTGTTTTCTTCCTGCAACGATGCGCGGTCCATTGCATTGCGCAGGGTAACAAGCAAACGATTCAGATCGGGCGGCTTCTCGATAAAATCAAAAGCACCGAGTTTTGTGGCTTCAATAGCCGTCTCGAGATTGCCATGGCCCGAAATCATAACTACGGGCAGTTCGGGCATTTCATTATAGAGGACCTGCAAGACCTCTAGCCCATCCCGCTTGGGCATTTTCACGTCGAGTAGCACCAGGTCGTAAGCATGTGCTTTAACCTTGGCAAGGGCATCCTCGCCGTCTACTGCTTCGTGGACCTCGTAAGATTCATATTCCAGGATTTCCCGGAGTGTACGTCGAATACTGGCTTCGTCGTCAACAACCAGAATATTCGCAACTGCCATAATCAGAATCGTGTTTATACAAGCATCATCAAGAAGGCAGAATTACCCCTGGTTTTCCTTCAGGTCAACGCGCGCCATAAACATGTCGACATCGCTGGCCTGTGCTGAATCCGGGAAATCTTCTTTGATCGTTTGGTAAACGGCGCGTGCTTTGTCGAACGCTCCAGCCTGCTCATAATTGCGGCCGGCATTCTGCAAGTAGCGCGCAGACGTAAACTCGCTGTTGTATGCTTCTGCAGCATCTTTATAGCGATCGCCGGCGGCGCTAAAGTCACCATTGCTTTCGAGGATGGCGGCTTCACCAGCATAAGCGCCGGCGCCAAGCGCGTCACCTCCGTTGTCAAACTGACGAAAGTATTTCAAAGCGGATTCATTGTCACCCAGTTTAAAGTAGGCATCTGCCGCGTAGTACAAGGCCAGGTTGCCGGCTTTGCTGGATCCAAAGTCACCAGCTACATCAAGCAAGCCTTTTACGCCATCAGAACCGTCGAGTGCAGCCTGCCAGTTGCTTTCTTCATACAAGCGAACTGCGCCCGCCAGCGCTTCCTGCGCCTGGTCTTCCTGACGATCTTTGAAAATGCCATACCCAAATCCCATGATAATGAGCAGCACGATACCGCCAAGGATACCAAATACAAGGTTTCTATTGCCCTCAAAAAACTCTAAAAACTGCGTATAAAAGGTTACAACCTTGTCTTCGCGCAATTCTGTGCGGCGATTTTTGCGTTTCGGTGCTTTGTAGGTGGCCATGTTTAAATGATCAAATTGTGTGTACAAAAAACTTCATGTTTGTCCTGCCAGGTTGACACTGGGTGCATGTTTTTCAGGACAGCCGCGCTGGCGGGCTGCATTCAGATTTTGACTCTGAATCGGGTACATTACGCCATTACGGGTGCCCTCTAACGCACATAAGCCGCAAGATATCCCGCGTGGCTTTTTTTATACACGAATTCTCGAATACTGCGCAAGCGGTCATCGATGCGCCTGCACGCTGTGGGGCCTTATCCTCCCCCGTCTTTCCCACTGATCTGCTGCTGTTTTCATAAAAAGCTAAAATTAAAAGGGCATTTAATGGTTCGAGTTAAATTAATTTAACGGCAAGAACTCTTTAACGAGTTGGGCTTAGAAGCCCACTCTCAATCAACAAAATTGACAAGAAGAACGACAACTATGGCCATTAAGCTTGGAATCAACGGGTTTGGTAGAATTGGTCGCCTTGTGCTGCGCTCAATCCTCGCCCGGAAGTCGAACGAATTTGATGTAGTAGGTATTAACGACCTCACAGATGCGTCTACCCTCGCCCACCTGTTCAAGTATGATTCTGTGCATGGTGTCTACCCCGGAGAAGTAACTGTAGACGGTGACTCCCTCAAAGTTGGCGGAGACCGGTTCAAGGTATTCAGCGAGAGAAATCCAGAAGATCTCCCATGGGGCGAACTCGGTTGTGATCTTGTCATCGAGTCAACGGGTATTTTCCGTACCAAAGAGGCTGCATCCAAGCACATTACTGCCGGCGCAAAAAAAGTCATTATCTCTGCGCCGGCCAAAGGTGCAGTTGATGCAACAGTTGTACTCGGCGTTAACGACAGCATCCTTACAGGCAGCGAGCAGGTCATTTCCAACGCTAGCTGTACCACCAACTGTCTTTCTCCGATGGTTAAAGTGCTCGACGATGCATTTGGCATCAAACGCGGCCTGATGACCACCATCCACGGTTACACTGCTGACCAGCGCCTGCAAGACGCACCACACAGCGACCTGCGTCGCTCTCGTGCTGCTGCGCTCAACATCATCCCGACAACCACTGGTGCTGCTGTAGCTGTTGGACTCGTTTTGCCGCACCTTGCCGGCAAACTCGACGGATTTGCACTGCGCGTGCCCGTACCCGACGGTTCAATTACCGACTTCACCGCTGAAGTTGGCACAGAAACTACGATTGAAGAAGTAAACGCCCTCTTCAAAGCAGCAGCAGAAGGCCCGATGAAAGGCGTACTGCAATTTAACACAGACGCTATCGTATCCAGCGACATTGTGGGCAATCCCCACTCTTGTATCCTTGATGCGCCGCTGACCATGGTAACCGGCAACATTATTAAAGTGGTTGGTTGGTACGATAACGAATGGGGATACGCAAACCGCGCCGTAGACGTCGCGCATAAGCTGATGTCTCTCTAGACACCCCTTTCTGTGATGTGCAAAAACTAGACAATGTGAGCGCGGGATATGTATTATCTCGCGCTCACAAGTTTTTTAACCCCAAGTGTCTACTTTTTCACGGTACGCTTACTTACCTTTGACTGACGTCGTGCGCCGGCATTTCCTGATGCCATCACCCTCAACGCGCATGATACGGCTGTGCTGCCTTGCATATTCAATCCTGCAACCTCCAGAATCGCACAGTTCGTTTTTGTAATTGCACCTGACGATTCAATATGAGTTACTATACACCTGCTGACCTGGACATCGAAGACAAACGCGTGCTTATCCGCGTCGACTTTAACGTTCCGATTAAAGAAGACGAAGCGGGCAACCGCAAAGTTGTAGATGACACCCGCATTCGTGCCGCGCTCCCCACCATTAAGTCGGTCATCGACAAAAACGGGAAAGCCATTCTGATGAGCCACCTCGGCCGGCCCAAAGGAGTGCCCAACCAGGCCTTCAGCCTTTCACCGGTGGCATTGAAGCTCGAAGAATTGCTCGGCAAAAGGGTTCGTTTTGCGTCACACCTTACCGGCGATGCCGTACGTGAGGTCATCGACCGTATGCCCGGTGGTAGCGTAATTTTGCTTGAAAACACGCGTTTTTATCCTGGCGAGAAGCAAAATGACCCGGCGCTTGCTGAAGAAATCGCGGCGCTGGCAGATGTGTATATCAATGACGCTTTTGGCACCGCACACCGTGCACATGCATCTACTGCCGGCGTCACAGAGCATGTATCAGTTGCCGCGATGGGATACTTGCTCGAAAAAGAAGTCAACTACCTTTCAAAAATCCTGAATGACGCTGAGCACCCCTTTGTAGGTATCATTGGCGGCGCAAAAGTATCCGACAAAATTGGTGTTATCGAGTCGTTGCTCGAGAAAGTTGACAAACTACTCATCGGCGGTGCCATGAGCTATACTTTCCTTAAAGCGCTCGGCCATAACATCGGCACCTCCCTCTTTGAGGAGGACAAACTTGCTGATGCAAAACTCCTCTTCGAGCGCGCAGATGGCAAAATCTTGCTTCCATCCGACCATATCGCTGCTACAGCGTTTGACAACGACGCCCCGCATGGTGTTGTAGCTGGCGATATTCCAGAAGGACAAATGGGCCTTGATATCGGACCAGACAGCGCTGCTGCCTACCGCGAGGTGCTGCTAAATGCCAAAACAATTGTATGGAACGGTCCGATGGGCGTCTTTGAACTGCCGAACTACGCCAAAGGCACACTTTCAGTGGCCCAGGCCCTTGCAGATGCCACCGAACAGGGTGCCCTTACAGTTGTTGGTGGTGGCGATTCTGTCGCAGCTATCAAACAAATGCGCTTTGAAAACAAGGTGAGCCACGTCTCCACCGGTGGCGGTGCCATGCTGGAATTCCTGGAAGGCAAAACCCTCCCTGGCATCGATGCGCTTACCGAAAAGGCCTAAGTTCGTTGTAAGCTGACAGGCTTTTCCCACTGCCGTTATCATTGTTTTTATGCTATGCCCCGAGCACTCCCCGGGGTAAGTTCTCTTGTGTAGCATGCACCTCCTTTCCTCAAAATTTTGATCCTAAATGGATTGACTCGGAAGCGCTTTTTTTATAAACTGCTGCGTTTTTATCCAGCATGTTTGGCCGATACTGTTTTCAGTCGTCTATTTCACTTCATGCTGGACCCGTTCATCAGCTAAGACAAAGAAAACTATGGTATACAAACGTGTTGAGGAAGTCGATTTTGATCGTGCTTCGTTGCCACATCTCCCTACCCCCAAAAATGTGCTGTTTACTTCTCCAGAGCATTTTGACGTAGCTTATGTAATCAATCCCCATATGGCGGCTCATGTCGGCAGTGTTGACACCGACGTTGCACGTGCCCAATGGGAAACCCTTCGCGCAGCCTATAAAGAACTCGGCCTCAATACCCACGTACTGGCAGGCGCAGCCGGCTACCCCGACATGGTATTCTGCGCCAACCAGACCCTCCCCTTTTACCAAAACGGAGACAGCAACCCCGGCGTTGTGCTCAGCAACATGCACGCCGACCAGCGCAAAGGGGAAGTCGCCCACCTGGAATCGTTCTTCAGTAGCCGGCGCTACACGGTAAAATCCGTTGCGCGCCTCGCTTTCGACTTTGAAGGTATGGGTGATGCTATCTGGCATCCCGCGCGTAAACTGCTCTGGGGTGGCTACGGATTTCGGACAAACATCCAGGTATACGAGAACATCGCTTCTTTGCTGGATGTCAAGGTTCTCGTACTTGAACTACTCGACCCAGACTTTTACCACCTGGACACCTGTTTCAGTGTTTTGAATGAGCGCACTGTAATGATTTACCCCGGTGCCTTCACACAAGAGGGACTGGACTTGATCCATCATTTTTTCGATCATGTGATCGAATGCCCCGAAGATGAATCGCGCAAGCTGTTTGCCTGCAATGCACACTGCCCGGACCAGCGCCATGTTGTCATCCAAAAAGGATGTACCGTGACAAATGAATTGCTAAAAGCTGCCGGCTTTGTACCCGTTGAAGTAGACACAAGCGAATACATCAAAGCGGGCGGATCCGTATTCTGCATGAAGCAGATGTTTTGGTAACGTTACCCGTGACCTGTGCTCATTACAATAGTTATCCCTACTCTCAATGAGGCCGCCTGTATTCGGCGCACGCTCAGCGAACTTCAATCATTAACCCCGCCCTTTGAACTTATTGTGGTGGATGGCGGCTCTGTAGACGACACAGCCGCCATCGCCCACCCTTTTGCGCGCGTTGTACAGGCCGACCGTGGCCGCGCTGTACAAATGAATGCAGGCGCTGCTGTTGCAAGCGGTGACGTCTTGCTGTTTTTACATGCAGATACCGTACTGCCAGCCAACGCCCTGGATCTAATACGAGGCGCCGCAGAGAACAACATCTCAGCCGGCAACTTCCGCCTTAAATTTGATGCTTCCTCTCCCCTCCTCGGACTCTACAGCTTCTTCACCCGGTTTCGCGTCTCCCAGTTTAGCTTTGGCGACCGCGGTCTGTTTGTTACGAAAACCCATTTTGAAGAGACTGGCGGGTTTGCACCCATCCCCATTTTTGAAGACCTAGACCTTGCCCGCCGGCTACAAAAAAACGGCCCTTTTGCCTATCTCGATGCCTATGCGACCACGTCTGCTCGCCGATTTCGACAACACGGCGCATTACGGCAGCAGTTACGCAATGCCTATCTCTGGACCCGATACCTGCTAGGCACCTCCCCCAAACAGCTCGCGCATCTTTATCCATACGCGTCTCGGAAAACTACATAATTCGATTTCAAGATTGAATCAATAGCGGCATTTCCTTCCGTCATGCCCAACTTGATTGGGCATCCACCCGGCTAGCAAAAGGCATGCGGCGAGAAGCAAAATCGCATTGCCATACCTGTGGATCCCGGAGACATCGAGATGACGGCTTACTCAGGTAGCTCACACTGGTGTTTCACCACACAGGAGCGGCACTTCAACAGATATTTTATCCCAAAAAATTTAAGCATACTGGAAACTTATCGACACAAATACTATCATAGTAGTATTACTATCGTAGTACAGAAAAAAAGCATGATGCGCAAAAAGAAAAACATGTCCCCCTTGGGCGAAACAGAAATGGAAGTATTGCAGCATATCTGGTCGCTGCAAAAAGCAACGGTTGCGCAGGTACACACCCGTGTCCTTGAAACGCGCAAAGTGGCTTATACAACCATCATGACAGTAATGAAAAAACTGGCAGACAAGGGGTATCTGTCTTTCGAAAAAGACGGTGCCACGTATGTGTACGCGCCGGCCCGCACCCAGGAGGATGTGCAACAGTCGCTCATCAGCAGCCTGGTAGAGAAAGCATTTCAAGGGTCGTCGGCTGCACTCATTCAAACCCTGGTTAAAAAAGAAGCCCTCTCCGATGCAGAGCGGCAAGACATTCTGAAACTCATCGCAGACCTCAACGACGACGCAGGCAACACCAATGACTAACTTCGCAGATTTTCTATTCAACACGGGCCAGTTGAGCCTCGAACACCTCTGGCTCCCCCTGCTGTTCTGGACGCTGTTTGCCGGCTTGTTCTATCTGGCTGATCGTTCCAAACTCATACACGCACCGCAAATCCGGTATCAGGCAGCCACTGCGCTGCTGCTGGCCTTGCCGATTGGGATTTTGCTGTCTTTTGCAGCAATTCTGTCTGTCTCGGCGCCGGCGCCAAGCTATCTTACAACACCTGATACACCGCTCGTGCCAGACGTTGGCAGCGTCGCATCTGCGTCGCCAGTAACTCCTGACCTCATCTGGCACACATACCACCTGGTTGGCATATTTGTCCTTCTGATTGGCGCAATTGCGCTTTTCAAAACGAGTGTTTTGTTGCGGGAAACGCTGTATTTGCGCTGGATGGGCCAAACGCTACGCGGCGACAAACTGGCAGCTATTAGTCCGGCTGGAGACGCTGTACGCAAAGCCTGGGGCCTCAGCGATAAAATAAACGTGGTATTTTCAGATACACATGCAGCGCCTATGACCTTCGGCTGGCGCACGCCTGTCATTGTGGTGCCAGAATCCCTCCGCAATCAGCCACATGATTTGCACCTCGCCCTCTTGCATGAGTTAGCCCATATACGTAATGCCGACTTTGCGAGAAAATGGATTGAGCGGCTCACTGCATCCTGGTTCTTTTTCCACCCGCTTGTACACAATCTCGTTCAGCGGCTCGCCCATTTCAGGGAAATGAACTGCGACCAGGAAGTCCTCAGCCGGCAAGACGTGTCACCACGCCAGTACGCCTCGTTGCTGCTCAATTTTGCAGCTCCCCAACCCGTTCCGGCTCCCCTGCCCCTCAGCATGTCTGCCAACAAAAATAGCCTCAAAAACAGAATCAGTGCAATGAAAGATTATTCGATTTTCTCTCCTTCGAAGCGCAGAACAGCGTTTTATGCAGCCATGCTGCTCCTGTTTTGTACCTCAGTACTCATAGCCTGCGAAGTCAATTTTGTAGATGATAATAGTGTGACAGTTATAACCACACCGGACGGTACCACTGAGACAGAAATCCTGGAGCGAGAACTTGCTGAACGGGAGCTCATCATCGAACAGCAACAGGCAGATCCTTCAGGCGAAGTATTTATGATCGTTGAGGAAATGCCCGTATTGATTGGAGGGCTGGCCGGCATTCAGGCACTTATAAACTATCCTGATGCTGCCAAAGCTGAAGGCATTGAAGGCCGCGTGTTTGTCCAGTTTGTGGTAGATACAAACGGGCAGGTGACCGATCCGGTGATTGTGCGCGGCATCGGTGCCGGCTGTGACGAAGAAGCGTTGCGTGCTGTTAGTCAGGCACGGTTCGTGCCGGGCAGGCAACGCGGACAGGTGGTTAAAGTAAAGATGTCGCTACCGGTTACATTTCGCCTCAGCGATGAGACTGCAGAGGCCATGCAGGGCAATATCGACCTGATTTCAAAACTAATGGCTGAAACGCAACTGAAAATGTCTGAGAGTCAGCTAAAGAAGGAAAGCCTGGCAGAGCAAATGGTCCTATCTACTTTTAATAAAGAAGAAGAAGAAATGCTGGTTCTTGAGAAAAAACTACGGGAGATCCTTGTTCAACAATCAGCCTATGAGACCCAATTAAAAGGACTCAAAGAGGTCTACGAAAAAATGCTTGCCCATCAGAATCAGATCGCATCATGAATTGGAAAACAAGTATTCTCGCATGCGCCATGCTGCTTACAACAGTAAGCGCACAAGCACAACACAGCATTTCAGGTTATGTATACGAAGTACAATCGGGTCAACCGCTTGAAGGCGTGCGCATCGACTTGAAAAACCGGCAGGGCCTGGACATTGGTTTGATGCCGGCTGCCTACACAGACGCTGAAGGTTACTTCACGTTCACCCACGTGAAATCACGCGACTACCGCGCTGAAATCACGCATACGTTCGACACGCCTGACGGCCCGTTTGGCATACGCTTGTTCACCAACAGCAGCGTCATTGCGGTTGATACCAGCGATTATACATTGAACATCGGACTGTCGCGCCACAAGGTAGACCAACATCGATTACACATGGCATTGAACCACTTACGCCAGCAAGCCGACAATCCGGATTTCTTCAAACAGCACGAGCATAAACTAAGCGACCAGACACGCGAACTGATGCGCAAACTCCAGCCGGACTGGAAAAGGCGTATTAACAAATTGTTTATCGAGCAAAAACTACTCAGCTCGCGCGTACTGGGGAATTATCGAGAATTGCGTGCAATAGAATCTGTCAGTCCTATTCGTGGCCCTGTGAACGTGCCGGTGCACTCAGGAGGTAAGCCATGAAATACTTTGCTTCTCTTTTGATTGGATGCTGTTTTCTTTTCACAGCACAGGCGCAACCCAGCATTTCCGGCTACGTGTATGAACTTCAATCCGGAGAGCCACTGGAAGGGGTGCGTGTACAGTTCAAAAACCGGCAGGGCCTGGAAATTGGCACCATGCAGGCTATATACACTGATGGTGAAGGGTATTACGAGTTTGCAAACGTAAAGCCACGGGAATATCGCGCTGAGATCACGCATGTGTTTGATACCTCCAACGGTCCCACGAGGCTACGCATTTTCACTATAAGAAACATCATTACTATAGACAGCTCAGACTACCAGCTCAATATTGCACTTTCACGACTCGAAGCTGAGCGCGCTGCCACACGTGAAACATTCGCTTATAGATTCGTGAGTAAAGACGGGAAGACCCCCAATCGTGAAGTACGACGCGAGTACTACGAGGAAGAAATGCTTAAGCGATTTGGCCCAAGTTGGAAGAAAGTTGTAGCAAAACGGGAAGCTGAACATGGTATTTTTCAATCCCGAATGATCGATAGCAATGGCAAGTTTTTCTATGGGGCGAGTGCAGAAATACTGACAGTAAATTCTTCGCAACTCAACGATAAAGCCACTAATTGAATAAATACATTCAAAGGGATGCAGCATTCGATATCCGGGCTTTGCAGGCTTGGCCGGCACCGTTAGTCATGTAAAACTGTAGCGTGCCCAGATGCTTCGCAAGGCTCAGCATGACATGGATGGGGCAAGTTGCCATTCCCAACACATCAATACCAATAGACATACTTCGGGCCGTTAATTGACCGAAACTGCAGTTCGCCCAGATGCTTCGCAAGGCTCAGCATGACATGGGTGGGGCAATTCGTCATTCCACAACTCTCCTCTCGAGAGGAGACAGGCCGGCTAAGCCGGCCAGAGGTGTGTCTCGCGCCCCCCCAGCGGCCTAAATCACCCAAATAACCGGCATCACACCCCACATCCCCCGTAAAACGCAACACTTCAGCCGCGCAAGATGTATATGGAAGGTGTATATTACCCTACCTATTCACTTGCTTAACACTCCAACATGAATAATTCTTTACGCACTGTGCTGACGATTCTTGCAGTGGTATTTACTTTTAGCGCATGCAAGTCGTCTGAAGTCATGACAGACAGCACGCCGGCACCTGTTGCTGATGCAATGCCTGCCGCTGAACCCATGGCAGAACCAGAAGCAAAGGCAATGTCCAATGATGCTGACGCAGCAATGGACATAGACCTTGATGCACTTATCGAAAAGCACATTGCAGCACGCGGTGGTGTTGACAACATCAAAGCTGTACAGACCGTAAAAATGACGGGTAAAGTTGAAGTAATGGGCATGGATATCGACATGACCAATTACCTCAAACGCCCGAACAAAATTCGTGCTATGCTCGTGATTCCAGCTATGAACGCTGAAGTCAACCAGGGCTATGATGGCGAAATGGGTTGGATGCAGAATCCCGGTTCAGACCCGCAGCCCATGCCAAAAGAGCTTTCCAAAGGCATGAAAGACCAGGCAGACATTGATGGCATGCTCATGAACTACGAAGAAAAGGACATCACCCTTGAGTATCTCGGAGAAGGCATGGTCAACGATATGCCGGCACACAAAATCAAAGTGACGCGCCCAGATCAGCCAGACGCCATTGTCTACATCGACAAAGCCTCTTACCTCGAAGTCAAACTCGAAGGAGAAGGCGTCAACCCACAGACAGGGCAGCCTGCAAAAACTGAAACGTTTATGAGCGATTACCGCTCTGTAAACGGCGTACAGATGGCACACTTGATGGAGGTTAAAATGGATGGTACCACCTTCCAGAAAATCACCATGAGCGAAATTGTGACCAACATTGAAGTTGATGACTCAATTTTTGGTATGCCAGGACAGACCGTAGATATCCAGTAATCGGATTCGATTCGGTTCTTTAAGATTTAAAGGTTCACTTCCGAAACAGGGAGTGAACCTTTTTTATGTCTTTTACACCCCGCACTGGTCAATTAACAGGGTTCATGTGAACTCTTTTTACCTACGTTTTACACTTCTGTGAGACTTATCGCGCGAAGCGTGCGTATTTATGGAGTGTAACAATTTGTGTTCGTATATCCTTAAGCGGAATTATCATGTCTAATATTATTCTCCCCCCTTCCTGGCGGATCAAAGAAAATGAGTCTACGCCAAAAGCTGTTTATACAAACCGGCGTGCCTTTGTTAAGCAGTTGGGACTGGGTACGATTGCCCTCGCTGGCACAGGCATGACTTCTGGTTGCCTCTTCAACAATTCTGGTGCTGCAAGCGGAATGCCCCCCCTCTCCCCTGATGGTCCGCTCGACACCATTCCAGCCAATGCGCCGCGCGCAGGGTATCCTGCAATGCGTAACAACCTCTTCGATGTCAGTGAACGTCCGATCACAGACCGAACCATTGCATCTTCTTACACCAACTACTACGAATTCAAAAATAGCGGCGACCTCAAAGAAGCATGGCCGCTTACGGATGCTTACGAACCCTTTCCGATGAAAATCAAGGTGAACGGGCACGTCGAAAAATCATTTGATCTCGACATCGCTGAGTTGATCAATGAAATGGAATTGGAAGAACGGATTTACCGTTTTCGTTGTGTTGAAGCCTGGGCCATGACTGTGCCCTGGACTGGCTTCCCGCTTAAAAAACTCATCGAGCGATGCAAACCAACATCCAAAGCAACGCATGTGCGTTTTGTCAGCGTAAACAAACCAAAGCAGATGCCGGGCATTGGCGCTGCCCCATGGTATCCATGGCCTTACTTTGAAGGATTGCGCATGGACGAAGCGATGAACGACATGGCCTTTATGGCAACCGGCATGTATGGTGAACCGCTGCCAAAACAAAACGGGGCTCCGATGCGCATGGTACTGCCCTGGAAATACGGCTATAAAGGTGCAAAAGCCATCACTGAAATTGTATTTACAGATCGCCAGCCGCCTACATTCTGGAATGAATTGCAGCCAAGCGAATACAGCTTCTTATCGAACGTTAACCCGTTTGTGCCCCATCCAAGATGGAGCCAGGCGTCAGAGCGGCTTATAGGCCAGAATGACAAGCGCGTACCAACCAAGCTCTTTAACGGATACGGAGAACAGGTAGGTGGTATGTATCCGCGGGAGCCAAAATCTTAGTCAGAGGCATGGAATCTCAATTGAATTTGGGATCCAGCGCCGGGATCTGAAAGGCGCCTAATTTGAATCAAGGGCGATTTCGCGCGTAGCGGGGTCGCCCTTTTCCTTTAACAACCTGTTCCAGGCAAATACACCGGTAGCTGCCATAAGAAACCCTACGATGAGGATGAGCGATTGAATCGCCGCGATCTTCCATTGTGTGCTGGCAATTTGCTGGATTACAATTTGCTGATCGGCTTCCAGAAAAACGCGAACGTCAAGCTGTTCTTCGTATCGCACACTTGGCAACAACGTGTAGGGCAACGACATTTTCTCTTGCACAATTTCCTGTCCATCTTCCAGCGCTACGCGTAGGCTTACGTAGCCGTACGGGATATCAACTCGTTCATTCACTTCAACTTCGAGCACATCCGCAACGGCCGCGATGCCGTTGTTGAGGGTGTAGTGGAGGTCATAAGCCACTTTCGCCTGGTTCAGGGCGAGCAACAGAAGAAAAACAGGCAAAGCCCACATAAGCTTCGCAACCCGATATACCAGTGCTTTTTTCAATGGAAAACCTTGACTTGCTAATTGGTCATGTGCAGCGCAGACCATCTGGAGTCAGAATGCCCAACTGCACGCTTTTCCCCTGCTACGCCAGAAAGAGATAAGGTTTCCAGGTATCATCAACATTCCCGACATAATCACGGATAAACATGACCTGGCTGGGCCTGAAAGGCTTTCGTTTGAGCGGCATACCAATTTCTTCAGGCGTGCGGTTGCCTTTTCTATTGTTGCACGGCGTGCAGGCAGCAACCAGATTTTCCCAGGTATCTTTGCCTCCACGTGATTTTGGCATTACGTGGTCCACGGTCAGGTTGTCACGTTTGCCACAGTATTGACAACGATTTGCATCTCGCCGCAATACATTTTTTCGCGACAACATAATCCTTTTGTACGGCACGCGAACATAGGCTTTGAGCCGCACAATGCTGGGCCAGGGAAAACGCAACGATGGTGAACGCATAAAGCGGTCAGGTAGAGCTTCTACCAGCTCTGCTTTCTGCAAGTGAACTAGAACAAAAGCGCGTTCAACACTACAGATGGTCAGCGCGCGATAGTCCTGGTTAAGCACTAGAACATGGCCTGTCATGCTACACCTCCCCGCAAACGGATACTGCTCGTGGTGCATGGAAGCGTGGATACTACATATGCTTCTTTAGATACGCTGAATGCAAGCTCCTCTCAATTTAGGTGAACAGGGCGATCTTCGATCTGAGGTCGAGCGGAAGGGCGATATCATGGTACGAAATAATCAGCCCCCATTTCAACACCCATGCTTCTGCCCTACATTTTGGATACACCTGCAGCCCGGCTTGGTTGCATCAAATGCAAGCCGGCACAAAAACCTTAACACGCTCACATTAAAGGGAAAAGCAAAAAGCGGCCTGGTTACGATCCCAGTCGCACAAAATAGCCCAGAAATAGCGCAGGACCGGCCGGCAAGTTCTGTCCCATTACAGGCAATCGCCCCCCCAATTCCACGGCACCCTTCCCTACTGCCCACCCAACCGTTGGCAATACCTGCACCAATTCACGCTCCGACATCGCCAGGGGTATCCGCACGCCAGTAAAGCTGACCCACTTTTCTCCAAACACGGCTTCCAATGCCAGTTTCCAGCTTAATTTGTTTTGCGCCCCACCTACTGCAAGGAAAACAAACCGCTCATTCCCCGGCTTACGCTCAATATCATTGTTTGTCTCCCGCCACCGATACCCGGCCCATCCCATAACATATACGGGGGCTGGATAAAACGAATGCCCAAGCTCTACCATCAACTCCCAGTCACGCTGCCCCTCTGTAAGCGGAACGATTTCTGAATCAACCGGAAAATCACCAAGTGGTAACTTGACCCCTCCCCGTATAGCTACCGGTAACGCCGTAGATATGCCAAACAATGCTGGCCCTACCCTTACATGCAATAACGGATCACCAAGGCCAAAATTCTCACGATCAGCTGCCACATCGTTAAATGCCAGCCGGTGTACAGGCAACTGCGCCCACACATCTATCCCCCGGTAAACCCCATATGCTCCCGTAAGGAAAAAGGAGGTCGTTATAGATCGTCCCTCTTCATTAAACAACGGCTCTTTGTTGCCTTGCTCATCAAAGCGGTCTCGGGTATCGTGGTGATACAAACTTGCCTGCACCCAGCCCGTGCCCGGACGCTGGACCCATTGCCCATACGCATCCAATGGTACGTAAATCAGCACTATACAGAGAACAACATGTCGCAAGAGATTAGCTGCCCGCATTGGCCAACCAAACTTCTGAATCAGGATGAAACGCTTTCCAGGCAAACCAGAATGCTGTGTATGCCTCAGCAATCGGCGTGAGCTGCGCGCCCATCATTTCGCCGGCAATAGCCCGTCCTTGCACATCCCAGGTTGACCCCGTCTCCACATCTGCAAAGTTCTCGCCGCGCATTTCAAACGTAAATCTGCTGCCATTAAGCACCGACTCAAATGCCATGGCACCCTGCGCCGCATCATCCCAGAGTACAACAACGGGCCGGCCATCCACCAGGTCATTTACTGCGGTAACCGGATCAGCATTGTCGAGTTCAAAAAACGGGTACAATTTCCCACCGTCTCCTACCGGAATACCCAACACGCGCTCTTTAGGCGGACGGTCATCATTTATCACCTGAGGAAACAGCGTACTGCCATTATCGGGCTCCTCGTAGGTGCCATAAGGATAACCCGTTTGGGTATAGTTGCGCGCATGCCCGGTAACATTGCCCACCACCCGCGTATCCGGATAGAGGGACTGCCACGCTGCCCAGCTCATTTCGAAAGACGTAAACGGTGTCAGCGGTTGCCCTATTTCTTCGCCACATCCACCACTACGCAGCATCTGGGGCCAAAGCGTTTCATTGGCATTACGGTCGTACATAATCAGGTTGTTCTGCCAGAGCAGGCCAGACACGCCAAACGTAGCACCTCCCTGGGGTGCCCGATCAAAAGAGATGCTTGAGCCGGTCAGTGGGCAGTAAGAAACGGCAACCTGGGAAGCATTTAAATCCAGATTCACAATTTCGTGCCACCAGAGGATATTGTGGGGTACAGCTACAGGCTCACCTTCGATTATCACACCAATCACGCGGCTTTCTGGTTCGAGGTAGTCAGCTCCTGCGCTGCCGGCATCAACCAGCGTTGGATTTTGAAGTGAGGGAATGCCATCTTTTGCCACACCGCCACTCACAATCTGGTTTGCCGGAATCGTGCATTCATCAGCCACAACCAGATCTTCGCTTGTATCTCCGGCATCACAGCCGGCAAGAATCAATACAAAGGCACTTAAACAAATTCTTAAAAATGAAACGCTATTGCTCATCATACTTTGTGTCTATTCCAATATATGCGGGTAACCCTGGAGGAGCTTGCAGTTCCTTATCCATCACCCCAATCTGCACACTAACGGGACTTGAGATAGGTGCCGGGAAAAAGCTTTTCGTTACATAAATCAGCAAATTTATTCAGCTTATTGGGTACACTTGCCTTATATTGTAATAGAAATCATCGGGAAGGGTGATTTTTGAAGAACAAGCGGCGTTTAATCTGGTACTAGCACCTGACCCAGGTCCTACCTATCGCATAACATCTGTTGTTCAAGGCACTGGTGTTGTACCGTGTTAACGCTGGCACAATCAAGGTTACAGTACACAAGGTTACAGGGCATCGACAGCTTCTCAGGGGTTTCCTTACCCTAAACTGATGCCCGTCACTGTACAGTAAGCAACCGGTGAGGTGGCGCTGCCGGTTTCTATAATATGCCCCAATTTTGATGACCTCTGCTACCATATTCCCTGATACAACTATTTTAATCCAGTACCAGGCACTGGATCGCATCGACTGGCGCAAAGTTTTGGGGGTTAAGCATGTAAAGCTGGTACTCACAACAGCCATGCTACAGGAAATTGAGGACATCAAAAACCAGGATATCTCGCCTACCCTTGCCAGAAAAGCAGAAGCCTCTTTGCGCGTCATCAACACCTTGCTTGATGGTTCGCGAGAAATGCCTGCTTATTTGAAAATTATCCAGGCAGACGCCCCGGAACTCGACTTTGAACGGGAGCAGCTGGATCCTAACTCAATGGCGGATCTACTGGTTGCAACCATTATTGACTACCAGCGCAAGCAAGCACTGGAGTATGTGGTGTTGTTCTCCGACGACACAGAGACTTGTGAGAAAGCGGATGCCGCCGGCATCGAAATCGCTTCACTCTCACGTAATTTCATGACCCGGGCAAACCAGCCGCAGGCACCCCAAACGCCGCCGCCGGCAAAGCTTCAGCCCCAGGATACACCGCCACGCGAGAAGCAGTCAGTTTCCGGGTTGTTTGCAACTTCCACGCAAAAACTGGCCAATCCTACCCCCCTCTTTAAAAACAAGCTGATCGATAATAGCTCAGATGCAGCACCTGAGCATCAGCCGGTAAGTGAGGCACAAGATGCCACAGCTCCAGAAGCAACAGAAAAAGAAGCAACAGAACCTCCTTCCCTGCAGACTAACAAGCTGTTTGAGGTCATTAACCCTGATGAAGTGCCAGACGCGCCCGTAGCTGCCGTCGAACAGCCAACAGTCGCCGAGGACGCCAAGCCAACAGAAGAATTGGATCAGCCGGCCATTGAGATCAATGTACCGCCCCCACCGCCCTTTGTTGACATCATCCAGGAGCCTGCCCGGCCGGATCACAGCACACGCGACTCCTATCACCCATCTGGCGCGCCTGTAAAACCTAAATTTAGCATCGACGCCATTGCCGGCAGAAAAAAAACAGTGCCGGCAAAAGGAAGTCCTGACAATCCGCAAGCGGTACCTGCAGGGCAACCTGGGCCGTCTGATGCAAAGCCACTACCGCCAATTACCTCGCGGATTATCACACCTGACGCGCCGGCTGAGGTAACACCAACTACAACATCACCCGATGCACCAACGCGGCCAACCCCGTCGTTCTCGTTTACGAATATTTCCAAAGGCACCCACGCAGACTCCGAAGCGAGTCCGCCTGCGCCTGAGCCAGAACCTGTAGATGAAAAGCCTGAATTGCGTCTCGCCTTCGATGGCGATGAGCAACGCTGTGGGTTAATCATCCATCATCCGGAATACCCATCTATCGATGAGGTCACCGAAACGATTGCCGCGCTTCGGAGAAACTATCCCAAGCTCGCTATGCTTGGGACCTCCAGCGGTGATGGTCTCGGTTCTACCATATCAGGATACGACGAACCCGTTGCTGTTGGCACCGAGGATGTATTTTTCCAGCGGCGCAACACCCGCATTAAGCGATACAACTCGGCGCTTGAATCTTATTACGCAAATTCCGAAAAGTACCTGAGCGAAGTGGCTGAGTTTGAGAATTTCCGCCGGCGCTCTGCCCAACTGGACTTGATGCTTATAAATGAGCTCCCGGATTCGCTCAAAAGCCTCTACATTGCCATTCATTTCCCGAGTAACCTCAGGGTCTTCTCTGAGGATAATCTCCCCGAAAAACCGGTTGGCCCAACCCCACCCGATGAACCCAACCTGGATGCCATTTTCGACAAAATCAGGCTACCCGGCGTACCGGTCCCCGGTGAAATTTCTACCAACTCGGATATTAAAATGCGTAGCCGTAACCTCGCGCCAATGGAAGTGCGCTGGAATAAAGGATGGGATGTGATCTATTCGATGCGCGAAATTGAAAAGGGTGAGCACATTGCGTTCAACCCGCTCTACATAGTGTTTAACTCTTTCGAACACGCTACGTCTTTCAAGATCCAGTTTCGTGTGACGGTTGCCAGTGCTTCTTACGAGGAGCGCGGCAGCCTTGAAGTGCTTGTACGCAAAGAGATCTAATCTTCGAAAGAGATCTGGTCTTACGCCATCCAGACGAAGTAGACCATAACGACGGCAATGGACATTACGATGAAGCTCACGGGCATGCCGGCCTTCATGTAGTCCTGGAATCGATACCCACCAGCAGACATGACCATCAGGTTGGTCTGGTACCCAAATGGCGTCATGAAGCTTGCCGAGGCTGCAATCGAAATGGTCACCGCAATCGCTTCAGGGGGCAGGCCTGCGCTTGCTGCGACGGCTAGCCCAATGGGTAGCATCAGAATTGCAGCAGCCTGATTAGTAATCAACTCCGTAAGCAGGTTTGTAGCTATATAAATTACCGCAACAATGGCAATCGGACTCAACCCTTGCGTTACAACTTTTATCATGCCGGCAACAGCAATTGCCAATCCTGAATCTTGCACAGCCTGCCCGAGTCCTAATGCCGCCCCTATCACTGCCAGCACAGAGAAGTTAATTGCTGCACGCGCGTCACTACCACGCATACATCGGGTAAGAATCATCCCCAGGGCAGCCACAAACGCAGCTGTAACCAGAGGAATCACTTGTGTTGTAAATGCAATGACCATCAACAGCAACAATCCCAAAGCAATCGGCGCGCGCTGCGTAATGGGCCTCTTTTTCTCCGGGCTCCTGGCGGCTACAAGGTAGAAGTCGTTTCTGTTTTCATTCCAGCGTTTGTCAAAACCACTGGTGGCTTCGATGAGCAACAAATCGCCGGCTTGCAACGGCGTACGCCCGACACCCCCACGCACCTTCTCACTCTGGCGCTGAATTCCCAACACAATGCCCTGATACCGCTCTCTGAACTTCACGTCTTTCAACGTTTTGCCGACAAGATCTGACGACTTGGAGACAACAGCTTCAAATAGCGGCAATGTCACATGCTCTTGCGTCTGTTCAATCGGTGTGGTGCCTCGGGTTAAGCCAGGGATTTCCATAAGGTCGGAAAGAATGCTGGCGCTCCCGGTAAAAAGCAATGTGTCGCCGGCTAGCAGAATTTCTTCCGGAGAAGCAGGAATGATGCGTGTCCCCCGCTGCACGTGCGCAAGGTAGGCGCCACCGAGGTCACGCAAACCAGACTTCTCGATGCTTTCGCCTATCATGTCAGCGTCGTTTGCCACCTTGAGCTCAAACAGGCACTCTTTTAACCCATCTTCAAAGATTTCGCCCTGGTTTGTTTTTTTAGGGAGTAACCGGTATCCAATTGTGGTAAAGTAGATCAGCACCACAATCGCAGCCGGCAAACCAACCCACGCCAGGTCAAACATCCCCAGGCCCGGGTAGCCTTCTGCAATGAGTAATTCAGAGACCACAATGTTGGTAGACGTACCAATCAGGGTACACATGCCGCCAATAATCGCCGCATAGGAGAGCGGCATCAGCAGTCGAGACGACGGTATTTTAGTTTTTTCCGACCATTGCTGGACACGCGGGACAAGCATGGCAACAATCGGGGTATTGTTCAGAAATGCTGACAGAAGGGCCGTAAACCCCATGAGCCGAGGCATAGCCCCACCGAGACCCGATTTACGTGGCAGGATGTGTCGATCCAGGAATCGCAGGGCTTCGGTGCGTTGTACACCTGCCGCAACAACGTAGAGTGCGCCAATCGTGAATACTGCCGGGTTCGAAAATCCGCGAAAAGCTACATCGGGCGCAACCACGCCGGCAAAAAGCAACAACCCAAGTGCCCCAAGGAGAATCAGCTCAGGCCTTGCGATGTCCCGCAATAGCGCAATCACAACGAGCACAATCACTCCCAGGGTAAACCAGGCTTCCCAACTTATACTCGCAACATCCATAGCTTGCAATTCTTCTGCATGCAGCATGCATGCAACTCATATTTATTTTATTCGACCAGCCTCATTAATCGATCATTTCCACTTGTCGACCAGCCGTTACTATTAGAGATACACTTAATCACAAATAAGGGCATTTATTCATGTATCGGATTGATTGAGACACTTTATATGATAGGCCCAGGATAATTTCAATCTCATCCGGCTACCCTACATCGTCACAGATACTCCCTCTATACGAAAAGACTTAATTATCAGAATGTGCGCATAGTGTACTGAAAACGTTATTGTTTGATTCGACGGGATTTCAAGGTCAAACCACACAGTTTAATTTCAGTGACGCCGGCCGATACCTATACTGATTCCTCAATCAGACATAACCTACTTTTTGCAGCGGTAGGTACCCACTTAAAACGCTGCTTATACGCTCCAAAGAGTCTCCCCACGTATATCCACAACCTTATAGTCTGACTGGCTAAACAACATACCTTATAGTGTTCAGCCACATTACGTGCATGATATAAGCTGTAATGATTACTAGATACTTCGGTATTTAATCATTCGCTCAAATCATAGCCGAAGCATTTATGCCTATCGCGTCCCCCGCTCCTTATCTCTTTAGAAATTACTCCTGACGATCATGACCCAATCTGTAGAGACGGGCACAGCCCATGAATTCTGGGAAAGTGCCTTCACCAAAGAACGGAAACTGACGAAATTTGACGCCTCTTTTGCACAACAAGGTAACAAGACCCATCAGGCATTTTATGATATCATCGGTGATGTCAAAGACAAGGAAGTGTTAGAAGTAGGATGTGGTACGGGGAAGCTTTCTGTTTTTCTGGCAACACAAGGCGCCAGGGTTACTTCGACCGACTTCACAAAGAATGCGCTTGAAAACACCCGTGCCCTGGCAGCACACAATGGTGTTGAAGACCGGATTACGCTTGCCCAGGTTGACGGGCTCGATCTGCGTTCGTTGAACAAAAAGTTTGATCTGGTGGTTGGCCGGTTTGTTTTGCATCACATCGAGCCATTTGACCAGTTTGTGGACGTGCTGCACGATGTTCTCAATGAAACAGGCCGCGGCGTATTTTTCGAAAACAACTCCCGAAATCCTATGCTGATGTTTGCCAGAAAAAACCTGGCCGGCAAAATGGGTATCCCGCGCTATGGTGATGATGAAGAATATCCGCTAGAGCAAGCTGAAATCGAGATGATTGAAAAACAATTTGACCGGGTAACGCAGCATTTTCCAGAGTTGGTGTTCTTCAAGAAACTTGACACCTACATCTTTCGTCATAAAAAGCTCTTTACGCCCCTCTTGAAAGTCAACAAATGGCTTGACGCTTCTCTGTTTACGCTTATCCCCGGCTCGCGCAAATATAGCTACCTGCAAATTGTCGAAATGGCAAAAGGTGGTTCATAGTCGTACGGAGATGGGATCAGGCACGCATCTTGATTTATAATGGTTGCCCCCCTGTTTATCAGATGTAACCGTTAATTCCTCTGACACATGCTGTACGCACCTTTTACCGATAGACAGGCTTCAGGCGCCAAATCGAGCCTGTTTCTGCTACTTTACCTCTTCATCTTCCCGCTGACGCCTGCTTGCGCCAGCCAGCAACACGCTGCGCATCAGCACGAAGACCAACGCAATGCGTCTACAATCGTAGACAATCCCACCAACTTGATGCGCTGGAGTGATCCGGCGACCTGGCAGGCCCTTGGCCAACAAAAACCTGTTGAAGGCGATGAGGTCAACATTCCTGCCGGCACGGCTTTGCTACTCGATGAAAGCCCGCCCCAATTGAAAGGCATGTTTGTAGATGGCGAACTGCACTTCGCCGAGCAAGACCTCTACCTTTCGGCAGATTACATCATCGTCGGCGGCCTCCTTCAGATCGGCTCACCCGACAACCCTTTCCAACACAAAGCCACCATTAACCTGACCACCGAGTACACAGACCGAAAAACGGATGTTGCGATGTGTGGTACCAAAGTGCTCTGCGCGATGGGTGGCAAATTTGAACTGCACGGCGCCCTGTCATCGCCGGCGTGGACGCGCCTTGCCGACGGGCACACCGCAGCAGTCGGTGCAACCCACATTACGCTTGAAGAACCCGTCTCGTGGCGCGCAGGAGATCAAATTGTTATTGTCAGTACAGACTTTGACCCCAACCAGGCTGAGCGCCGGCAGATCAGCGATGTGTCTGCTGATGGCCTCGTGGTATCGTTTGAAGAACCCCTGAACTACATGCACTGGGGTACCATCATGGATTACAGTGGACACAAAATCGATCAGCGGGCTGAAGTCATGCACCTGGATCGCAACATTGTAGTGCAGGGTGATGAAGCAACTGATGACGGTTTATTTGGCGGCCATGTGATGATTATGTCCAAACACATGCACCACATGGATCCGGACATGAGTGAAATCGATTGGCAGCAGAAGCTGGATGATCCAATGTTTGAAAACACGCCTGATGAACTGAGTCACATTTCCGGTGTTGAGCTTACGCGCCTCGGGCAAACGGGCAAAATGGGCCGGTACCCGATGCATTTCCATATGTTTGGCGATGCAGCAGGCGCCTACGTTAAAAACAGTTCTGTGCACGACTCTTATCAGCGTTGTATTGCTGTTCACGGTACCTTTGGTACGTTGCTGGAAAACAATGTCGCCTACAACTCAGTCGGCCATTGTTATTTCCTGGAGAGCTTTGTTGAAAAAGACAACCGCCTGGTGAACAACATCGGCGCTGTCATGAAGCACTTCCCCGACAAGCGGCTTGAGCTTATTGAAAGCGACAATGTCCCTTCCATTTTCTGGGTATCTTTTCCAACCAATCACCTGATTGGCAACGTTGCTGCCGGCTCTTACGGTACTGGCATCTGGATAGATTTACAGGATACGGGTGGCAACCGGCACAACGAAAACGCAAAGGTGCCGATGGGCGAAATACGCGATAATGTTGTGCACTCCAATGCCCTCGGCAACCGCCGGAGCCTCGACGAAACAGGTGACCCCGAAACAGAAGGCGGCATCGGTTTTATGTATGAAGGCGGTATCGGTACCATCCACAACCTGACGGCCTATAAAAACGTTTTCAACTTCTGGGCGGATGAAAGCAGCGACTTTGAACTGCAAAACGCTACCTTTTCCGATGCCCATTCGAGCATGTGGCAGCGGCGAGACGGCAGCTTCAACTCGGTCTTTGTTGCGCATACAGACAACGTTGGGAATCCGCGTACAGATGCTGAGTTCAGCCTGGGCCGTACCATACCACAGTTTGGGAAATCACACGTAAACCTGATTTCTGCGATCATGGGCTTTTACAGCAAAAGCTTTTCGATCAACAATACGTTTATTGGTTATCAGTCCGATGACATCTTTGAGCGTGGCGTAGCCAGCGTCGGCGGTGCCAGCTTCGACGCACCAATTTTCTTCGAAGGATCTACCATGATCGACTCGGATGCGTTTGTGCCTTCGCCGGCGAAACGCAAGCGCAGAGGCCGCGCGCCGCAGCAAGGCGTGATCATAATAGACTTTGATGGCACCCTGACCGGTGAAGGCCGCTACCAGGAGGTTCGGATTGGGCCCAAAATCCTGACAGATGAGGCTGCTGGCTGTACGTACCACGACGATAAATTCGACCAGCCCATTTTCAAGTGTGACACCCGCAGCCGGCGCTTTGCGTCACTCAACGGGCACTATGTTACCGTGGATGGCAACACCTACGGCCCGAGTGAAGCAAACACACTGCACATGCCGACCAATCGGATTTACGAAGTTGATGGTCCGCTACGCAAAAAATACATGACGCGTGAAGGATATCGGGGCGAATACATGGTGCTCAAGTTCACAGATGTGCGCGAAAAACCAGATGTATTGCCCAACTCTCGCCGCGACAGGGTTACTGAAGCCGGTTCGATTGAGGAGGTCATTACAACAAGTACAGAAGCGACGGATCACCGCTGGTACTACGATGGGGCCAACAATGAATTCTGGCTCCGCCTGGTAACGGGAGACAAAGCCCAGCCATTTGGCGCCAAGAACCGCACAGATGGCGTGAAGCAGCCGTTTTCCATGCATTACGGTGTACGAATCAAGTAGTGGAGGAAGGCTGCTTCCGACGAAAGGTGTGGCGAAATCGCCAGATAACGCCTATCAGTAGCAGATTTCCCAAAGCAGCCGGCAAAATCTGGCTGATCGGGCCCAAACCGGACATCAGCGTCCCTAATCCAGCAGACAAGAGCGCTGTATAAGCACTTGTCATTTTCAAGAAGTGCTCAGGCAGCCATGCATGTGGTAGCTTGACCACTTTGCTTATGCGCAAGACATCGTATACACCAACGATAAACAAGACCAGCAGCAGGTAAAACACAACGCTTCCGTGCCACACAATATTGGCACCCTGCAAGCTGTAAATAAAAACGCAGCCGGCACACAACAGGAAAAGTGCCAACATCAGATCAGGCCACCCGGGGCCGCGGGTTTTGTACCAAAGCGCCCGATATCCTGACGCTGCCATGTAAAAACTCTGGATCGTTATCAACGTGAGGAACGGCCGGTCGCGAAAGAACAGCACACCGAGTGTTGCCGTGATGATGACACCAGCCATCAGCGAAAGAAAAACCCGGCCCGCTATGGTATGGGCACGCTGCCCTTTTGCAGAAGCATATGAAACGACGCCAACAAGCATCGCTAGGATACCGGCAGTGACGTGTATAAAGATGTTTAATCCGTGCATTGCATTCTCTGGTTACACTTGAAGAACCGTTGCAATGTCGGTGTAAAAAGCGACTGGGCGTAGTAAAAAGGCGCAGAACGCCCCACTGCTGGCGTGAAGTATACCCGTGCCGGCGTGAATGTCAGGCCAGGCGGGTTAGCTCGCGCAGCACATGTTGATAGGTGGCGCTACTTTTTACGGCGGGGATGGTGTGATTGGTAAACTCGATGAGGTACCGCTTCTTATCAAACGGTTTTATGCGGGCAATCTGCCGCGTGTTGATGATGTAACTGCGGTGTATGCGTACAAAGCTATCGGGCAACCGCTGCTCCAGGCGCGACAACGAGTAATCGCAGAGGTGTTTATCACCGGTTATGGTATACAGATATGCGTATTTATCGGCTGCTTCCAGCAAACCAAGCGTAGGTACAGGCACTAAATGGATTGCCGCCCCCTGGTTCACGGGAATGGTTTCCAGGACAGTATCAGGTTGTTCATCGGCGGCAACTGTAGTCGATGCTTGTCCCTTTTCATCTTGCGCCGGCATCGGATTAAGAAAACTGAAACCCAGGATGACACTAATGATTGCATTAGCAACATAGGTGCCCCCGCCGGAGAATGGTACATAAGGCCCATCATTAAGGCCAAGGGTCCGCACAAGCAACTCTACTTCTGAAGATGCTAAGCCTATCAGGGCGAAGGCCAAACCGAATACCACGAGTCCCCCTTGTGCTGTAGCCCCTTTTAGTGGCGGGCGTTGCCAAAGGAAATCTGCATTTGTGTAAATCAGTACCAGCGGAAATCCTACGCAGATGCTGGTGATTGTATTGAGAAGCATAGCCTCAGCCAGCAAGGCGCGGAAACCAATGGCATGATTGGCAATTCCTATTCCAAGGCCAATAAGAATAATCACCGGCAGGTATCGCAGCGCCGGCCCCAATTTCCACGTTGTCTCCATCCTGGCTGCTGAACTAGGCCAGTGTAATAATGAAGCTGATAATAAGCATCACCAACAGAAAAGCAACCAGCAGAATCATATCCAATTTGGACCGCCATCCGCCAGATATCATTTCTTCTTCAGTAAACTGTCCGTCTGGTTCTGTCAGCAGATTTGCTTCCTGCAACAGCGCATAGGCAGATTCAGCTTGCGAATCCAGTACCATCAGCTTAACACCGTGTACCTGCTGCAATTGTGGATGCATACCGCCGGCGTCATCTGCGCTCACAAACGCCTCAACATTCATGTCGGCCAGGTATTCTCGGGCAACTTCGGCTTCCATCCGCGAAAGAAAGGTAGAAACAACAACTGTTTTGTCTAAAGCAAGTTGATCCTGCATAGGGAATACCAGATGGTGAATGGTACACAAAAGGCTGTGCCTTTCTGTATTATATGGGTATCCCCTCCCTCTAGTTGCAAATCTGCCATTTGGAAAATCTGGTGCAACCGATTATATCCGTTGTTGATTAGCCATACCCCCTCAAAAACGCCAGACAGCACTTACCGCAGCAGCACCATCTTCTTGGACACAACCCCTTCGTTCGACCGGAGGCGGTAGATATACGTGCCACTGGGCAGATTACCGGCATCAAAAGGCACCTGGTACACACCAGCAGGCTGTGATCTGTCAACGAGTACCGATATGCGCTTACCCTCCAGATCAAACACTTCCAGCTTCACACTGCCGGCTTTCATCAGTGTATAATTAATGGTCGTTGTAGGATTAAATGGATTCGGGAAATTCTGCTGCAACTCAAATTGCTGTGGCTGCTCTCCCCCTTCTTCACTCACCGGTGCAACACTGTCAATAACACCAAGTCGCTGGTATGGAAAGCCAAAAAGTGCCCCTTGAACTGCAAACTGGCTAAAGCCGAACCAGTCTTGCAAAATGGTGCCGTACACGCTGCGAAAATCAATTTCGTGGGGCACATTACCATTGTTGATGTTGCGCAATTGCGGCACGCCGCCGGTAAGTCCACCTTTCACCCCGGGTCCAAAAAGGAAAAGCGGTGCAGCTTCCCCATGATCGGTACCACCTGATCCGTTTTGTTCAGCACGCCGGCCAAACTCGGAATAGGTCATGGTCAGAATTTTGGTATCAGAATTAACACCGGCGAGGTCCTGCAAAAATGCGCTCACGTTGTTTGCTACCGTATTCAGTAACCCGCCATGCGAGCTAGCCTGGGCAGAATGCGTATCAAATCCCTGCAACGATACATGATAGATCCGTGCACCCAGACCGCCTTTGATCAGCCGCGCAACGGTTGCCAGATTTGTGGCCAGCTTGCCTTCGCCGGCCGGATAATCAATTTCGTTCTCGCCCTCTTGCGAAGCTGCTGATATCGCCTCTGCATAACGAAACGAGTTGTTGGTTATCGACCGCAAGAACGACATTTCATTGCCATACTTTGTATCCGGTACAGCATTCTGGTTGTACAGTTCGCCATCCGCGAGGCGCTGCAAAAACTCATTGCTGATGAGTTGCATGCCCATATTGGCATTGGGCCCGGTAAAAAGCTGTGCTGTGCCGCTGCCTATTTGAACGGCAAGTGGCTTTTCAGGGGGGCGCTCCAGAAAGTCTGGCGTTACAATGTCGAGATACCGACCAAGCCAGCCTGTACCTTTGATCACGTCGTGATCCGTCGCCGTCTGCCAAATATCTGTTGACCGGAAATGGGAGAGCGTGGGTTCGGGATATCCCACGTTCTGGATAACCGACATCTGTCCATCACCATAGAGCGCTTCCAGGGGCGCAAGCGAAGGATGCAAGCCCAGGTCGCCCGATACACTAAAGGCCGAAGCATCGTTTTTGGGAATACTGATACCCGGGCGCAGGTTGTAGTAAATGTCATCGTTAAACGGAATGACAGTATTTAGCCCATCATTGCCTCCTTTGAGCTGAATCAGTACCAGAATGCGTTCTTCATCCATACGCTGGATACCCGCCATCAGGGGCGACATACCCATGGCGCGTACAGGTGTACCGCCGAGCAACATGGCGCCGGCACTCAGTGCCCCGAGGCTCGACAGAAAATCGCGCCTCGACCAGCGGGAGTGGTCTGCAGCGTGGGCATCACCATGATCAAGGCTGCTGCCAAAACGCGCGCGCTTTGTTAAAATCTTCGGTTTACTCATTGGAAAAACGTATTTCGCGCCGCCCTCAGGTTAATTGAAATTCTGGCAGCTGCATCAGGAATTGTACGTAGCTCAACAGCACGTTATTGGCGCCGTCTTCTTCGAGCGACCACTCATACCAGGGCACATCACCAAGGAATAGCTTGGCAAGATCTCGTTTGTAGGCCGGCCCATCCTGAACTTCTTGCGGGACAGGAAATGACACTAGATCACCACTAAAGGGGTCTTCAATGGGAGGCACGTCGAGTTCGTCAAGGGGAACAGCCAGAAAGTGTTCAGCTATAGACAGCGGTAGCTTGAATGCTGCCTGGGCATCATCAGCATCTGGCAGCAGCGCAGCAATACTTGTCAGGTCGATGGATTGGTTGTTCC